>DATLWA010000148.1:0-2255 GCA_035576905.1 Gemmatimonadales bacterium | reverse complement strand
TCCACGGGCGTCTGGAGCGCGAGCAGCGCAAGCAGGAGCGCGGTCACGGCACCGGTGCCCCGAGCACTCGCGTGGCGATGCGCTCGCGAATCATCTTATACAGCCGCTCGCCCTTCTCCCGTGTAGCGATCGACGGGCGGCCGAGCGAGCCCGGCGAGCGCTTGGGAAGAGGAAGGGAGCTGACGCGTCCCCGGCTCCGTTGCCGCTCGGGCACGGCGAAGTCCTGCGCGCGCTCCATGCGCACCAGCTCCGGGGCCAGGTAGAGGAGGAGGGAGGTGTCGAGCTCGCCACCATGCGTGGGTCCCTCGGGGTCCTCCAGGTCGTGCGAGAAGTCGAGGGCGAAGACGTCCACGGTGAAGACCCGGGCGCTTCGCGTGCGCAGCGTCGACAGGGCTTCCTGGTGCGGGTCGTGCCCATGGGCGGTCAATATGATGAAGGAGTCCACACCCGCCTGCTCCCAGGAGCCGAGCAGGTCGTTCATCCATCGATGTAACGTCTTGCGGCGGACCGATGCATTGCCGGGGAACGGCCGTATCGTCGCGGTGTTGACGCCATATTCGATGGTCGGCGCGCGCAGGATCTCGAACTCGGCCGACAGATCGTCCGCCAGGTGCTCGACGATGATGCTGTCACACCCGAGGGGAAGGTGGGGACCGTGCTGCTCGCACGTTCCTACCGGGACGAGGAGGCGGGCATCGCGCTCCAGAATGAAGCGCACTTCATCGGGAACGAGGGCTTTGAGGTGCAGCGGCGCGCTCACGTAGCGCTCGCAGGCTGCGTCGTGGCCGTGGGAGCCGCGGAGTGGCTGCACGGCGCTGCGGGGGCCTGGGCCTGGATCGCCGGCGCGGCGGCGGTCGCGGCGGCGGTGCTGGCGCTCGCCAGGCGCCCGCGTGACCTGCGCGCGGCCGGCGCCGCCATCGCCTGCCTGGCGCTCGGCGTCGTGCTCATCACCGGTGTGCTCGAGGTCAAACGCATCGAGTGCTGCTGGCCCGAGGTCCGCGCGAGCCGCGTTCCCCAGGATTCCTCCGAGCTCAAGGCCGCGCTGGCCGCGGCCGTCGCCGAGGCGCGCCGGCTCGCGGAGCGCGGCGCGACCGCCGCCTTGTTGCCGCGCGACGACGAATTCGACCGGCTCAAGGACGCCGTGCGGTCGGGTTCGCGGACACCGGGCGTCGAGCGGGGTGTCGCGATCCTGGCCGCCGACGGGGAGCCCCTCGCCTGGGCCGGCCGGCACCGGTTCGTTCCCACCCCCTCCCGCGACACCGCGGAGCTGCGCGCCGTCATCACATCATTCTACGTGGCGCTCGAGGCCCGGCGCCAGACGCAAGGGGGTGGCACAGCGGTTGGGACCGTCTTGCTCGACGCGGCGCCCGCGGCCCCGGATCGCGGTCATTCGGTCGGCGCGCGCTTCGAGGAAGCGCACGGCGTGACCCTGCGATTCTCCGCGCCCGGCCTCGCGCCTCACGAAGCCGACGTGTTCGATTATTGCCCAGGCGGCTGCGCGAACGGCGACACCCTCTTCAGCGTCGAGCCCGTCGCGCCGGCTCAGGGCGACGCCAAGCTCGCGGCGTGGCGAGCCGCGGCGGTACGCGCGGCTGTTGCGCTCGCGGTCACGCTGCTGCTGCTCCTCCTTGTGGCGCCTGCGGGCCCGTGGCGGTGGCTGGTCGTGCTTGTCGCCGCTTGGTGCACGGCGAGGGCACCGCTCGGCCTCCCCGGACCGGCGGCCGAGTTCTTCTCCCCCGCCGTGTTCTATCGGCCCGCACTCGGCCCGTTCAGCGCGTCGGCGGGATCACTCGCGGTGCTGGGTCTCGTGGCGCTCTTGGCGGCGAGCACCCTCTGGCGCCGGGGGCTCGCGCGGCGCTGGTGGCACATGGCCGCGGCGGGGTTGCTCGTGCTCGCGGCGCCGTATCTCGTGCGCTACCTCGGCCGCGGGATCGCGCCGCCCGCCGGCGGCGTCGGCTTCGCCCTGTGGATGGCGTGGGAGACAGCGGTCGCGGGCGCGGCGATGGCCCTCATTCTCGGCGCCGCCGCACTCGTGCGCGGCCCGGTCGAAGCCGCCCGCGTCCCTTGGGGCCTTCCGGCCGCGTGCGGTTGGGCGATCATCGCGGCGCTGGCGGGGCTTTGGCTCTGGAACCCCTACGGCGCTTGGCCCGAGTGGTACACCTTCGTGTGGCTGCCGGCGCTCGTTGGCGTTCTCGTGCCGGCGCCACGCCGCTGGGCCGTACTCGCGATCGCGACCGTCGCCGGCACCGCAGCCG
>DATLWA010000147.1:0-4081 GCA_035576905.1 Gemmatimonadales bacterium | reverse complement strand
ACGAGCTTGTGTACGACGCCGGCCTGCGCCTTCCAGGCGCCGTCGAACTTGACGGCCGGGAAGGACGGAAACTCCTCCCGCGGCAGGCCCAGCAGCTTGAACTTGGAGCGCCCGCACTCGATCGAGACGCGCTGCTCGCCGGCGGCGGTGATGCGGATCGGGGCGGACGGCAGCTCGCGTGTGATGTCGGCCAGTTTCTTGGCGGGGAGCGTGACGCTGCCCTCGGCATCGACGTCGGCGGGTACGGTGGTGCTGACGGCGATGTCGAGGTCGGTTCCGGACAGGCGGAGCCCCTGCTTTGTGGCCTCGACCAGCACGTTCGACAGGACGGGAAGCGTCGTTTTGGCGGGGATCGCCGCTGCGACCGCGTTCAATCCGCTCTGCAGTTGTTCCCGCGTGATCGTGAACTTCATGGCGCTCCACAATCCAAAGTGGGAAAAGACTCTACTTCTATACTATATCTCTAAACTAGTAGTAGTAGTAGAGCATGCGGAAATGTTGGCGACAACGCTAAGTCGCGCGCCCCGCGTACCACTACGTCATTTGCGACTGTTGGGTCCGTGTGGGTGATGTTGGCGCTTTGGGTACAATCCGGCGCGGCTGCGCCGCTCCCCACACGGCGCCAACATTTCCCTTGTCGGATGTGGGCTACAGTGCGGACAACTCCAGCCGCGTCTGCTCCACGCGCTCCTTGAACCCGCGGTCGCGCATCATCTGGCGCTCGACCTTGTCCACGCTGTGAATCACGGTCGAGTGGTCGCGGCCGCCGAATGCCTGGCCGATCTCGACCAGCTGCATGCCCAGCATGTCGCGGGCCAGGTACATGGCCACCTGGCGCGGCACCGTGAGGGTCTTGGTGCGGGCCTTGGAGCGCAGGCCTTCCGGGGTCACGCCCCAGCGCCGGGCCACGACTTCCTGCACGCGGTCGATACTCGGGGTGGCCGGGGCCTGGTGGCCGCCGCGGTCGTCGCCCTGGCGGATCTTGTCGGACAGGGCTTCGCGGGCGAGCTCGATGGTGATCTCGCGATTCTTGAGCGACGCGAACAGCAGCAGCTTGATGATGCAGCCCTCCAGCTCCCGCACGCTCGACCTGACGTGCTCGGCGATGAACCGCAGCACGTCGTCGGGGATGGTGAGCTCGAGGTGGTCCTGCTGGGCCTTCTTGCGCAGGATGGCGACGCGGTGCTCGAGGTCGGGGTGGCCGATGTCGGCCGCCATGCCCCACTGGAAGCGGGAGACGAGCCGGTCTTCCAGTCCCGGAATTTCCTTGGGCGCGCGATCGGACGTCAGCACGATCTGCTTGCGCGCCTCGAACAGCGCGTTGAACGTGTGGAAGAACTCCTCCTGTGTGCGCTCCTTGCCGGCGAGGAAGTGCACATCGTCCATCAGGAAGAGATCGACGTTCTCACGGTAGCGGCGCCGGAACTCCGACGTGGTCCGCGCGGTCATCGACTCGATGACTTCGTTGAGGAACTGCTCCGCCGAGAGATACACGACGCGGATGCTCGAGTCTTTGAGCAGCACCGCGTGCGCGATCGCCTGCATCAAGTGGGTCTTGCCGAGCCCCGTGGCGCCGTAAATGAACAGCGGGTTGTACGTCTTTCCGGGCGCTTCCGACACCGCGTGCGCGGCGGCGGCGGCGAGCTCGTTCGACTTGCCGATCACGAAGCTCTCGAACGTGTAGCGCTCGTTGAGCGGCGTCGTCGGACCGGTCGGGCCCACCGTCGCGTGGCTCGCGTCGCGCGGCGCCACGAAGAAATCCATCTGCGGGCGGTGCTGGCGGTCTTCCTGCACGCGAAACACGACGGCCGTCGGCCGGCCGAGCACGCGCTCCGCCGCGCGCGCCAAGAGCCCGGCGTGCTTGCTCTCGTTCCACTCGACCGCGAATTGATCGGGGGCGCCCACGATGAGGCGATCGTCGTCGAGCGCGATCGGCACGGCCGGCTCGAGCCAGGTGCGCACGGTCGCATCCGACAACTCACGGCGCGCCTCTTCGAGAAGGCGCTTCCAGGCTTCTTTTGCGGACTGCTCCATTACTGAATGATTTCTCAGGAAGGACGTTGAGCAAGGGCGGCCCGAAAGTACGGGCCGTATGTGGAAAAGTCAACCTTGACCCGTCGGCGCACGACCGGGTAGTTTTCCCGCCCTCACGGAGGAATCATGGGTCCGACATACCAGCCGCGCAATCGGCGACGCATCAACAAGCACGGGTTCCGCGCGCGGATGGCGGACAAGTGGGGACGCGAGACACTGTCGCGCCGTCGCAAGAAGGGGCGCAAGCGTCTCACCGTCCGGCTGCCTTCCAAGCACCGGGGCAAGCGCTAACGAGCGAGCGGTTCCCTCGGCGCGCGCGCCTCGCCCGCGCCCCGGAGCTCATGGCGTGCTGGGAGCAAGGGCAACGCCGGCGCGCCGCGCACCTCGACCTCGCCTGGCAATCCAATACCAAGGGCCATCCGCGCGTGGGGATCATCGTACCCCGCCATTCTCAGAGTGCGGTGGCCCGCAATCGTTTACGCCGCCGGCTCCGCGAGATTCTGCGCCGCGACGCGCTGGCGCGGCTCCCCGCCATCGACATCGTGGTGCGCGCCCGGCGCGGAGCATATGCCGCCGCGTTTGCAGTCCTGCGCGCCGAATTGACCGACGCGCTGGCGCGCGTATCGTGAACGTCGCCCATGGCCCGCGTCGCGCCGTCATGGCACTCATTTGGCTGTACCAGCGTACGCTGTCACACATGATGTTGACGCAGTGTCGCTTCACACCGAGCTGCTCGCAGTACACGTACGAAGCGGTCGAGCGCTACGGCGCGCTCAAGGGCACCTGGCTCGGCATCCGGCGCATCTTGCGCTGTCACCCGTTTCATCCCGGCGGCTACGACCCGGTGCCGTAGGATAGGACGCGAACGTGGAACGACGCTTCATTCTCGCGATCGGACTCATGCTGCTGATCGCGCTGATCCCTGGAATTCTGTGGCCGCCGAAGCCGGCGCCGGTGCAGCCGGCAGCCGACACCGTGGCCGTTTCTCAGGGCGCCCCCGCATCCGAGCCCGGGACGCCCGTTGCGGCGCGGCCCGCCGGCCCCGCGGCCCGCCCGCCCGTCGCCGCCTCCGAAACCGTCTGGGTCACGACGCCGCTCGAGCGTTTGGGCTTCTCCAGCCACGGCGCCCAGTTGGTCCGCGCCGAGCTGCAGCAGTATCAGTCGTTCGCGCCCGCCGATGGCGCGCGCCGCGTGCAGCTCATCCCCGACGGCCGCCCGCTGCTCGGCCTGAAGCTCGTGGTGGACAAGGACACGCTGGCGCTCGCCGACTGGGATTTCACGCCGTCGACGCGCACGCTCGCCGTCAACGGGCCGGGATCCGTCGTGACGTTCAGCGCGCAGCGCGGCGGCGTCGAGGTGGACATCACCTACACGTTCGACCCGGCGAGCTACCGCTTCGGCGTGCGCGGCCGCGTCACGGGCCTGGGGCCGCAGGGCGCGGTGCTCGTGCTGGGCCTGGGCGACGGCCTGCGCACGGTGGAAGGCGACTCGGTCGACGACTACCGGCACTTCGCGGTCGTCACCAAGGCGTCGAAATCGGAGCGCAAGGACTTCGGCTCGCTCAAGACCGGTGAAGTCGCCGTAATGAACGGGCCGTTCGAGTGGGCCGGCGTGAAGTCGAAGTACTTCCTGGTCGCGGCCCTCGCGTTGGAAGAGAATCAGCCGCAGTTCGCGGGTGCGGTGGCCGTGGGCGGGGAGCGCAGCGGCAAGTTCGCCACGCGCGCGGCGCTCGCCCTGACGCTGCCGGTGCCGCCGTCGGGGGAATTCCGCTACGACCTGCTGGCAGGCCCGCTCGAGTACCGCACCCTCGCCCGACTGGGCCACGACCTGGACGACGCCAATCCGTACGGCTGGATCTTCCGGCCGATCGTGAAGCCGGTGTCGGTGTTGGTGGTCAACATCCTGCTCTGGGTGCACGAGCACCTGCACCTGGCCTACGGCTGGGTGCTGGTGGCGTTCGGGATGTTGATCCGGCTGCTGCTGTGGCCGTTGAACCAGAAGGCCATGGAATCGCAGATGCGGATGGCGGTGGTGCAGCCGATGGTGC
>DATLWA010000146.1:0-3467 GCA_035576905.1 Gemmatimonadales bacterium | reverse complement strand
GTGTGGCGTTCTGGGATCCAGCGCGCGGCCACTTCCAGGTGCTGCACGTGCCCTACGATGTCCCCGCCGCGGCGCGCGACCTGGCGCTCGACCCCACCTATCTCTGGATCGCCACCGATTCCGGCGTCGTGCGATTCGATCGCGACGCGGCGCGGCGATGAAACCCCTGCGCCTCGGTGCCGGACCCGAGTTCGATCGCATCCGCGCGATTATCGAGCGGCTGGGCCCCGAGGCCTCCGGGCTCGGCGACGACTGCGCCATCATCCCGATCGCCGGCACGCATCTCCTCGCGAGCATCGACGGCAGCGTGGAAGGCGTGCATTTCCGCACGGACTGGCTCACCGCGGAAGAGATCGGTTACCGCGCCACGGCCGCGGCGCTGTCTGATCTGGCGGCGGACGGCGCGGACCCCTTGGGCGTGCTGGTGAGTCTGGGATTACCGGACGCGGGCGGCGCAGAGCAGGGAGCCGACATCATGGCCGGGGTCGGCGCGGCGTGCCGGGCCGCCGGCGCGCAGATCCTGGGCGGTGACCTGGTGCGCTCCGACAAGATCGTCGTGGACGTCTGCGTCCTCGGCACCACCGAGCGGCCGGTGCGGCGCTCGGGCGCCAAGGCGGGCGACGGCGTCTGGGTGACGGGCACGCTCGGCGGCGCGGGGCTCGCGTTGGCGGGCTTCCAGATGGGGAGAAAGCTCGACGCCAAGCTGCGCGATCGCTATGCGAAGCCCGAGCCGCGCATCAAGGCAGGGCAGTGGCTCGCGTCCCATGGCGCCACTGCGATGATCGACATCTCCGACGGGCTGGCCCAGGACGCGGGCCATCTGGCGGCGGCGTCAGGCGTCGCCGTCGCCATTCAGATCGACAAGTTGCCGACCTGGCCCGGCGTGACACCGAGCGCCGCCGCCGCGAGCGGCGAAGAATTCGAGCTGCTCGTCACGTTGCCCGGCGACTTCAAGGACGCGGCGACGTTCGTCAAGGCCACGGGCCTCTCGCTCACCCGCATCGGCGCCTGCGTCGAGGGCTCGGGCACCCGCATAACGGACGACGGACTACAGATCACGCCGCCGCCCGGCTTTCAGCACTTTTCATGATCCGCACCCTCTTCTTCTATATAGTGCTGTTCATCTCCACGGCCATTCACGGCGGCGGATCCATCGTGGCGAGCCTGCTGGGCATCAAACGGCGCGGCATCTACGACTGGGGCACGCAGGGTTGGTCCAAGTGGAATCTCTGGGCCGCGGGCACGCCGCTCGACGTGCAAGGCGTGGAGAAGGTCCCGGCGGGGCCCGTGGTGTATGCGTCCAATCACTCATCCATGTTCGACATCTGGGCGCTGTCGGCCGCGCTGCCGGGCTCGACGCGCTTCGTGGCGAAGCAGGAGCTCACCAAGATTCCGTTTTTCGGGAGCGCGATGGTGAGCGCCGGTCACGTCACGATCGACCGGTTCAATCGCGGCAAGGCATTCGAGGCCTACGATCGCGCCGCCCAGACCATCAAGGGCGGCATCTCGACCATCGTCTTTCCCGAGGGCACGCGCAGCCGGACGGGTGAGCTGCTGCCCTTTAAGAACGCGCCCTTCGGGCTCGCCATCGCGGCGCAGGTGCCGCTGGTGCCGGTCTACGTGCACAACACGTTCGAGATTCTGCCCAAGGGGGCGTGGCGGATGCGCCGGATGCCGATTCGTATCCGCATCGGCGAGCCGATCGCCACGACGGGGCTCACGCTCGAGGATCGCGACCAGCTGCGCGAGCGCACCCGCGCCGCGATTGAAGCGTTGCGCGCGCGCGTTGACTCAAAGCCGTCGCCGTCTTAGGGTAGAGCCACCATGAGCACGATCATTTCGGTCCGCGCGCGCGAAATCCTGGACAGCCGGGGCAATCCCACCGTCGAGGCCGACGTCACTCTGTCGAGCGGCGCTGCGGGCCGCGCCGCGGTGCCGTCGGGCGCCTCGACCGGCGAGCGCGAAGCGGTCGAGCTGCGCGACGGCGATCAGAAGCGTTACGGCGGCAAGGGTGTGCTCGAGGCCGTGAAGAACGTCAACGAAGTGATCGGCCCGCGGCTTGAGGGGTTCGAGGCGGCGGAGCAGGCGGCGCTCGATTACGCCATGCTCGAGCTGGACGGCACGCCCAATAAGGGGCACCTGGGCGCCAACGCGATTCTCGCCGTTTCACTCGCGGCGGCGCGCGCGGCGGCGCAGGAGTCCGGCCTCACGCTCTATCGCTATTTGGGCGGCCCCATCGCGCACGTGTTGCCGGTGCCGATGATGAACATCGTGAACGGCGGCGCGCACGCCGGCAACAACCTGGACTTCCAGGAGTTCATGGTGGTGCCGATCGGCGCCGAGACGTTTCCCGAGGGGCTGCGGATGGGCGTGGAGGTGTTTCACGCCTTGAAGAAAGTGTTGGCCAAGCGCGGCCTGTCGACGGCGGTGGGCGACGAGGGCGGCTTTGCGCCGAGTTTGCCGCACGACGAGGCGGCGCTCGAGGCGATCATGTCGGGCATCGAGACGGCGGGCTACGAGGCCGGCAAGGATGTCGCGATCGCGCTCGATCCGGCGGCGTCGGAGCTGTATGCCGACGGCGTGTACACGTTCAAGAAGAGCGGGGCGGGCGCCAAGTCGTCGGATGAGATGATCGCGCTGTACAAGAGCTGGATCGATCGCTACCCGATCGTGTCGATCGAGGATGGGCTGGCCGAGGGCGACTGGGGCGGCTGGGCGAAGCTCACGGCGGCGTTGGGCCAGCGGGTGCAGCTCGTGGGCGACGACATTTTCTGCACCAACATGGATCTGTTGTCGCGCGGCATCGAGGAGGGCGTGGCGAACGCGATCTTGATCAAGGTCAATCAGATCGGCACGCTCACCGAGACGTTGCAGTGCATCGAGCTGGCGCGGACCAATGGGTACGGCGCCGTCATTTCCCATCGCTCCGGCGAGACCGAAGACACGTTCATTGCCGACTTGGCGGTCGCTTCTGGTGTGGGGCAGATCAAGACGGGCAGCGGCTCGCGCACCGATCGCGTGGCGAAGTACAACCAGTTGTTGCGCATCGCCGAGGAGCTGGGGGATGTGGGGACGTATCCGGGGCGGGAGTTGTACGGCCTGTGAAGAAGACCGAGGCCGCAGGATTAGTCGCCGCGATGGTGCTGGCGGGGTTCGCGGTGTATGGCGGGGAGTACTCGACCAAGGATTGGTGGACGTTGCGGGTGCGGCTCGGCGCCGAGCGGGACACGGTGCAGCAGCTCGAGGCGCAGCTCGATTCGCTGGCGCGCTACGCCCGGGCGCTGGAGAATGATCCGGCGGCGCAGGAGCGGGCGGCGCGGGAGCAGTTCGGGATGATCCGGGACGGGGAGATCCTCTACCGGTTGGTGCCGCGGGATCATTAGATTGCGGACTTCTTGGCGGCGTAGCTCAGCTGGCTAGAGCAGCGGAATCATAATCCGCGGGTCGTCGGTTCGAGTCCGACCGCC
>DATLWA010000145.1:0-3312 GCA_035576905.1 Gemmatimonadales bacterium | reverse complement strand
ACAAGCCCGGTCCTGCACTACAACGCTGCCTGCACCGTACGCCCGAAGTTCGACGCCGGCACGTTCATGGCGACCGTGACGAAGAACGGCGCCACGTCCAACGTGACCATCGCCTTCACGGCCTGCGGGACGTTCACGGTCACGCGGTCCTGACCGCCGGGGACATCCCGGGCATGAGAAGCCCCGCCGCCAGCGCATGGCGGCGGGGCTTCATGCTTCCCGGACGAAGCGCTGGCAGCGCCCGGCCGCGGCGGCGCGTACAATATCCGTCACCCTTTCCGTGGGAGCTGCGATGCTGCTCGTTCGTCGTGTCCTGGTTTTGGCGGCAGCCGCGGCCGCCCTGTCGCTGCCCGCCGTCGCGCGAGCCCAGGGCAAATTTCCGCCCGACTCGTTCACCAACCTCAAGGTGCTGCCCAAGAACATCGACCAGCGCACGCTGATCAACACGATGCGCGGCTTCGCCCAGGGCCTGGGCGTGCGCTGCACGTATTGTCACGTGGCGCCGCGCGAGGACGCGCCGCTCGACTCCATCGCGTTCGCCAAGGACGACAAGCGCACCAAGCGCGTGGCCCGCGTGATGATGCACATGGTGATGCACATCAACGACGAGCACCTGCAAGAAGTCCCCGACCGCCCCAAGCCGCTGCTCGAGGTGCGCTGCGCGACGTGCCACCGCGGCGTGGCCCGGCCGCGCCTGCTGGATGACGAGATGACGCTCACGCTCGCCGACAGCGGGCTCGACGCCGCCGTGCGCCGCTACCGCGACCTGCGGCAGCGCTACTACGGCAGCGGATCGTACGATTTCCGGGAAGGCGTATTGACGGAAGTGGCGCGCGGCGAGGCGCGGGCGGGACGGCCGGAAAACGCGATCGGCCTGCTCAATCTCAACGCCGAATTCAACCCGCAATCGGCCGCTATTCCGGCGGCGCTGGGCGACACGTATCTCGCGAAGGGCGACACGGCGAACGCGATCGCCAACTACCGCACGTCGCTGAGCCGCGACTCGACGTTCGGGCCCGCGCGCTTCCGGCTGCGGCAGCTCACCGGCGGGCATCCGTAGCGGACGGCCCGCCGGCCGGTTACTTGGCGCGGTCCAGGTACTCGCCGGTGGTGGGGTTCACGCGGACCTTCTCGCCGGTCTGGATGAACTCCGGCACGTTGACGGTCACGCCGTTGGAGAGCTTGGCGGGTTTGGTGGAGGCGGTCTTGGTGGCGCTGCGCATCACCGGGGACGTCTCCACCACCTCGAACGTGAGCGCATTGGGCATGTCCACGGCCACGGCCTTGCCGTTGTAGAACTCGGCGATGATCTGCATGCCGTCGGTCATCCACTGGGCCGCGTCGCCCAGGGCTTCCCCGTCCATCTCGAGCTGATCGTACGTCTCCGTGTTCATGAAGTGGTACGTGTCGCCCGCGTGGTAGAGGTATTGCAGGGTGTGCGTCTCCATCACCGCTTCTTCCATCTGGTCGCTGGCCCGGAAGCGATGCTCGATGGTGACTCCGCTCTTCAGCTTGCGCATTTTGGCGTGCACCATCGCCCGCAGGTTGCCCGGGGTGTGGTGATGGAATTCGATGATGCGGCACGGCTCGCCCTCGAACATGACGGTCATGCCCCGCCGGAGATTCGTTGCGACAATCGACATACCGCTCTTCCGTTTCGTGAAGGTCCTGCCCCGGCCGAACCAGATGAGTCCGGGTGGGGCGGTCAATCTAAACGGGCGCGGTCGCGAGCGGCATTGCCCCGCGTGACGCCGGGCGCGCAGCACGGGTCAGCCCTAGATTGAACGCCCTATGAGACCGCCCTTTACGCTCCTCGCCCTGACCGCCCTGGCGCTGGCCTGCGGCCCCACCGCGGCCGAGCGGCAGGCGGCCGCGGCGCGGGCGCGGGCCGACTCCATCGCCCGGGCCGCGGCGGAATCAGCCGCCGCGCCGCTGCCGGGCATGCCGCCGATCGACTCGACGGACGTGTATGCCGCGGCAGCGGCGGGCATGGTCGATTCGGTCGAAGCCGCCGGCCAGCCCGCGGTGTACGTGCCGTTGGGCGGAGCGGGGAGCGTGGCGGTGATCGACCCGCGGACCTACAAGGTCGTGCGGCGCTTCGCCACGGGCATCCTGCCGCAGCACGTGGTGCCGTCCTACGACCAGCGCCGCCTGTGGGTGGCGAACGATCGCGGCAACTCGCTCACGCCGATCGATCCGCGCACCGCGCAGCCCGGGAAGAACATCACCGTCGCCGATCCGTACAACTTGTACTTCACGCCCGACGGTCGTTACGCGCTGGTGGTGGCCGAGCGGCTGCAGCGGCTCGACTTCCGCGATCCGCAAACGCTGGCGTTGCACGATACGGTGCACGTGGATTGCGCCGGCGTGGATCACATGGAGTTCACGCGCGACGGGCGCTGGGCGCTGGCGACGTGCGAGTTCTCGGGCAAACTGTTGAAGCTCGACGTGGTCAAGCACAAGGTCGTGGGCTATCTGCAGCTCGACCCCGGCGGCCTCGGCAAGAAAGGCGCGCCGCAGGACGTGCGCTCGGCGCCCGACGGCCGGCTGTTCTTCGTGGCCGACATGATGGCGAACGGCGTGTACGTAGTCGATCCGATCGTGTTCCGGCGCGTCGCGTTCATTCCGACGGGGAAGGGCACGCACGGCATTTATCCCAGCCGCGACGGCAAGGTGTTGTACATCTCCAACCGCGGCTCGAATAAGACGTGGGGCGCGCCGCGCGGGCCGGGCAGCGTGACCGTGCTCGATCCCCAGACGTGGCGCATCGTCGCGACGTGGCCGGTGCCCGGCGGCGGCAGTCCCGACATGGGCAACGTCACCGCCGACGGGAAGGAGCTGTGGTTGTCGGGACGCTACGACGGCGAGGTCTACGTGTTCAACACGGCGACGGGCGCGCTGACGCACCGCATCAAGGTGGGACGCGGACCGCACGGGCTCACGGTGTGGCCGCAGCCCGGACGCTACTCGCTGGGCCACACGGGAAACATGCGGTAGCCATTGACTTTTCGGCCGGCCGCGTTAGGGTTGTTCCAGGAAGTCGCATCTCGGGGTTCGCCGTCCGTCGGCGCAGCGTATGTCTGAACGACGTGAGGCCCGCGCGCAGTCAGCGTGGTAACGATCTTCGGTGGTGCGGCTTTTTCTTTTTCAGTCCTTTTGTGCGTTTGGAGTGTATGTACGAAATGCAGGGTCGTCGGTCACACATGAGGACGCTCGGTACGGGGGCCCGGAGGGCGGCATGAGCCGCTAACGCTCCGGACCGCGGAGCGATCGTTATCGCCCCACTCGTGCCGCGCGCGCGAGGGGGGCGAT
>DATLWA010000144.1:0-7297 GCA_035576905.1 Gemmatimonadales bacterium | reverse complement strand
CGACCACGCCCATCGACAGGCCCATCGCCGCGGTATAGGCGAGCGTCATCATCGATTCGGTGAGGCCGACGGTTGCGACCGCGTTGGGTCCGAGGCGCGACACCCAGAACACATCCACGACGGCGAAGATCGATTCCATCGCCATCTCGAGGACCATGGGGACAGCGAGCAGCACGATGCCGCGGCCGAGCGAGCCCGCCGTGTAGTCGTGCGGAATGCCGCGAATCGAGTCCTTGACCAGCGTCCACCAATTGCCGGGCGTTTCGCCCGTCGCGAGCGTCTGTTCCGTCACGCCACCGTCCTTTTGGTTTTCGGGCTCGAACAAGCTAGCCAGTCGTCGAGCGCTTGTGTCACTCCCTCGAGCCAGGTAAAATCAGCAGTCCGTAACTGTCAGATTGACCTACGCCCCGGAAGCCATGCCCAAGCGTGACTTTCTCGCCATCACCGACTTCTCGCGCGACGAGATCGTCAAGCTGTTCGACCTTGCCCGCCGCATGAAAGCAGGGCAGTACCGCGAAACGCCCCTTTCGGGCAAGACCTTGGCGATGATCTTCGCCAAGTCGAGCACGCGTACCCGCGTTTCCTTCGAGGTCGGCACCTACCAGCTCGGCGGCCACGCGCTGTTCCTGTCGTCGCGCGACATCCAGATCGGCCGTGGCGAGCCCATCCCCGACACCGCCCGCGTGCTGTCGCGCTATGTCTCCGGGATCATGATCCGCACGTTCGACCACCAGGAAGTGGTGGACCTGGCGCGCCACGCCACCATCCCCGTGATCAACGGCCTCACCGACCTGTCGCACCCCTGCCAGGTCCTGGCCGACCTGTTCACGGTGCGCGAGGCGCTGGGCGGCTGGGAGGGCAAGCGCATCGCCTGGGTGGGCGACGGCAACAACATGGCCAACAGCTGGCTCGAAGCGGCCGCCGTCCTGGGCTTCGAGCTGCGCCTGGCGTGCCCCGAGGGCTTCGAGCCCAACCGCGCCATCTTCGAGCGGGCCGCCGCCAAGACCAAGGTCACGATGACCGAGGTGCCGGACGAAGCGGTCGAGGGCGCCGACGTCGTCAACACCGACGTGTGGGCGTCGATGGGCCAGGAAACCGAGGCCGAAGCGCGCCGCAACGCGTTCAAGGGCTACACGGTGGACGCCAAGTTGATGGCGCTGGCCCATCCGCAGGCGATTTTCCTGCACTGCCTGCCGGCGCACCGCGGTGAAGAAGTGACCAGCGACGTGATCGAAGGCCCGCGCTCGCGCGTGTGGGACGAAGCGGAGAACCGGCTGCACGTACAAAAAGCGCTGCTTGCAACTTTGATGGGTTGAGAGGATCCATGTCCGACGACAGTCTCAAGAAAACTCCGCTGTACGACATCCACGTCGCCCTGGGCGCGAAGATCGTGGGCTTCGGCGGCTACCTCATGCCCGTGAGCTACCCGCCCGGCATCAGCGCCGAGCACACGGCCGTCCGGACCAACGTCGGCGTGTTCGACGTGTCGCACATGGGCGAGTTCGAGATCACGGGCCCCGACCGCAACGCCTACGTGCAGCGCATCACCTGCAACGACGTCGGCGCGTTGAAGCCCGGCCAGGTGCAGTACTCCGCGCTGCTCACCGAGCAGGGCACGTTCGTGGACGACTGCCTGGTGTATCGCTTCGAAGACCGGGTGATGCTGGTCGTCAACGCGTCCAACATCAAGAAGGACTGGGAGCACATCGTGCCGCAGAAGGGCGGCGCCAACATCCGCATGCGCGACATCTCGGACGAGGTGGCGCTCTTGGCGGTGCAGGGGCCCAAAGCCGAGGCGCTGCTCGCGCCGCTCACCAATCTGGCCGTGGGGATGATCCCGTACTACGAGTTCGCCGACGGCAAGGTCGCCGGGGCCCAGTGCTTCGTATCCCGCACCGGCTACACAGGGGAAGACGGGTTTGAGCTCTACTGCCGCGCGCCCGACGCCGAGCGGCTGTGGCATTCGCTGGTGGGCGCGGGGCGCGGCGAGCCCTGCGGCTTGGGCGCGCGGGACACGCTGCGGCTCGAGGCCGGCCTGCCGCTCTACGGCAACGACATCGACGATACCATCACGCCGCTCGAGGCGGGCCTCAATTTCATCGTGAAGCTCGACAAGGGCGCGCCGTTCATGGGCGAGGGCGCGCTCAAGCGCCAGAAGCTCGAAGGGATCAAGCGCAAGCTCGTGGGCTTCAAGATCGGCGAGGCCAAGGCGGTGGGACGCCACGGCTACCCCGTCTTTCTCGATGGCAAGCAGGTGGACGTCGTGCGCTCGGGCACCGTGACGCCCACCGTCAATGCCGCGATCGGCACGACCTATCTGCCGCTGGCTGCCGCCAAAGCCGCGGGCACCAAGTTCGAGGTCGCGATCCGCGACCGCCGCGTGCCGGCCGACGTGGTGAAGATGCCGTTCGTGCCCAACCGCACCAAACGCAAGTAACCGTGGCCATCCGGGTCGGCGTGCTCACCGTCTCCGACCTCGCCTCGCAGGGGCGGCGCGCGGACGACTCCGGCGACGCCGTGGCCGCTTGGGCCGCCGCCCGCGGCTTCGAGCTGGTGGTGCGGAGCGTCGTGCCTGACGAAACCGACCGTATCGCCGCCAAGCTCGCGCGCTGGTCCGATTCTGGTGAAGTGGACCTCGTCCTGACGACGGGCGGCACGGGCCTGGGCGCGCGCGACGTGACGCCCGAAGCGACCGCCGCTGTGCTCGAGCGCGCCGCGCCAGGCATCGCCGAGGCGCTGCGCGCCGCCGCAGCGCCGAAATTTCCCCGCGCCTGGCTGTCGCGCGCCACCGCGGGCACCCGCGGCCAGACGCTTATCGTCAATCTTCCGGGCTCGACCGGCGGTGTGAAAGACGGTCTCGCCGTGCTCGCAGACCTGGTGGATCACGCCGTGGCATTGGTGCGCGGCGATCCCGTGGACCACTGATGGCTGAACGCGTCTTGATCACCACCGACGACCTGGAGCAGGCGGTCCGCGCCAACGCCGGGCTCGAGACCGCGGGCGCCGATACCGCCATGGTGTCGTCGTTCGACGACGTGGTGAAAGAGCTGCGGCGCCGCGAGCCCGACTGCGTCGTGCTCACGGGCGGCCTGCACGAATCGTCCGCCACCCACCTGGTCGGCGCGGCGCGCGAGCGGTCTATCTCAACGCTCGGTCTCGTCGAGGAGACGGAACCGGATGCCAAGACGCTGGCCCGGGACCTGGGACTCACCGGATTCCTCGTGAAGCCGGTGGTGGGGACGGAGGTCGCCGCGACCGTGCGGCGCCTGATCGAGCGCCGGCGCCTGCAGGAGCGCACCGGCATCATCGGCGAGTCGCCCGCCATCCAGGAAGTGCTGGTCAAGATCGAGCAGATGGCGCCCGTCACATCCACGGTGCTGGTCGAGGGCGAGTCGGGCAGCGGCAAGGAGCTGGTGGCGCGCGCCATCCACGATCTGTCGCCGCGGCGCGGCAAGGCGTTCATCACCGTCAACTGCGCCGCCATCCCCGAGACCCTGCTCGAAAGCGAGCTGTTCGGGCACGAGAAGGGGGCCTTCACCGGGGCGGCGGAGCGGCGCCTGGGCCGCTTCGAGCTGGCCGACGGCGGCACCATCTTCCTCGACGAAGTGGGGGAGTGCCCGCCCGCCACCCAGGTGAAGCTGCTGCGGGTGCTGGAGGACCGGTCGTTCTTCCGGGTGGGCGGCATCCAGCCGATCAAGGTGGACGTGCGGGTGATCGCCGCCACCAATCGCTCATTAAAGGAAGCAGTGGCGTTGGGGGACTTCCGCGACGACCTGTTTTACCGCCTCAACGTCCTCGCCATCTACCTGCCGCCCCTGCGCGAGCGCCGAACGGACATCCCCATGCTGGTGCGGCGGTTCATCGCCGAGTTCGCCGCTGCGCATACGCGACAGTTCAAGGGCATCACGGCCGAGGCGCTGCAGATCCTGGTGGACGCGGACTGGCCGGGCAACGTGCGCCAGCTCCGTAACCTGATCGAATCCATGGTGGTGCTGGCGCCCGAAGGCGAGATCCGGGCGAGCGACATCCCCCCGGACATCCGCGACCGCAGCCGCAGCCTGCCGGTGCGGGTGGCGGGGGCGGGGGCGGCGCGCGACGTCCCCGGGAAGGAGCTGGAGTTCATCTTCCGCACCCTGGTCGAGCTGAAGCTCCAGGTGGAGGAGCTGCGCCGCCGCCTGGAGGACCACCCCCAGCGGGTGGAGGTGATCGAGGTCGGCAGCCACGGCGCGCCGCCGCTCGGCGCCATCACGGCCGAGGAGAGCACCGATCCGATCGTGTACCGCCGTGGCATGACAATGGCAGAGGTGGAACGCGCGGCGATCGAGGCGGCCCTGAAGGAGACGCGGGGCAACCGCCGCAAAGCGGCCGAGGTCTTAGGGATCGGTGAGCGCACGCTGTACCGCAAACTGAAGGAATACGAGCTCGCCTAAATCGTTGCCGCTATTGACGGAACGTGAGGCTGGTCACATAATGGGCCGGCCCTTCGGAACCCCGAACAAGGCAAGCGACCAACCAGCGTGGAATTCCGCGTAGACCAGGCCCTGTGCGTCACCTGTCTGGCGTGCGTACGGGTGTGTCCGGCGGATGCGGTGGCGGTGGAGGCGGAGGGGGTCCGGATCGTGGACGAAGCGTGCACGCGCTGCGGGCTGTGCCTGCCGGCGTGCCCCCACGAGGCGATCACCGCCGCGGGCGACGCCACGCGCGCCTACGAGTACGCGCTGTCGGGTCGCGCGGCGCTGATCCTGTCGGTCGAGTCGGCGGCGTTCTTCTATCCGGCGACGCCCGAGCAGGTGGTGAACGCCTGTTACGCGGCGGGGTTCCGCACGGTGCACCGCGGCGTGCTGGGCGACGAGCTGGTGGCGCGCGAGTATATCAAGCTCTGGGCCGATCACTCCTGGGGCACGGTGATTCGCAGCACCTGCCCGGTGATCGTGGAGACGGTGCGGCATGAGTACCCCGAGCTGATCCCCTATCTCGCGCCGGTGGCGACGCCCATCGCCGCCGAGGCGCGCTACCTCAAGACGATGTACGGCAACGACACTCCGGTGGTGTACGCCGGCGTGTGCCTCACCGAGGGCGGGCCCGACGTGGACGCGGCGATCACGTTCGCCGAGCTCGCCCAGCTGCTGGAGCGGCGCAAGATCAAGGTGGCGCGGCAGGCGCTGCACTTCAGTCGCATGCCCGAGGAGCGCCGGCGCCATTGGAGCACGGCGGGCGGCCTGCCGCTCGAGGTGCTGGCGGAGGAGCGGCAGTCGAGCCGCCGCTTCCGCAAAGTCCGCGGGCTGGGCTCGCTCGAGGCGATCGCGCGCGCGGTGAGCGTGGACCGGATCGACCTGGGGTTCGTGGACATCCTGCCGTGCGAGGGCTGCCTCGACCACCCGCTGCTCGGCCCCAAGGAGGAGCTGTTCTGGCGGCGTGAGATTGTCGGGGCCACCGAGCCCGCCCGGGCGCGGGACTCGGTGATCGACGACAGCGTGGCCAGCCAGATGCAGGTCGAGACAGCGTTCCCGATCCAGATCCACGGCCGCGAGCCGGCGCCCGACGTGATGGAGGACGTGCTCGACGCCATCGGCACGGCGCCCAACGGGCGGCCGTGGGACTGCGGTGCGTGCGGCTACCCGACGTGCAACGCATTTGCGGCGGCGGCGGCGCGCGGCCGCACGACCTTGAAATCCTGCCCGCCCTATCTCGAGAAGCAGACGGCGGCGGCGCAGCAGCAGGCGGCGGTGGACGCGCTCACGGGCCTGGCCACGTTCCGGGTGCTGCGCGACCGGCTGGCCACCGAAGTCGCCCGCGTGCGCCGCGCCGGCGAGTCGTTCGCGGTGCTGTTCGTGGACCTCGACAACTTCAAGCAGGTGAACGACCGCTTCGGCCACGAGGCCGGCAACGAGGTGCTGCGGCGCACCGCCAAGGAATTCGGCGGGCTGATTCGCACGACGGACTTGGCCGCTCGATACGGGGGCGACGAGTTTGTGGTAGTGTTGGTGGGCACGCAGGTGGAGGGTGCCCGGGGGGTGGGGGAGAAGCTGCGCAGCCGGGTGGAGGCCATCGGGCAGGAGCTGGGGTACCCGCAGGCCCTGGTGACCGCCAGCATCGGGGTGGCGGGGTTCTCACCCGATGCGCCGGAGCACGAGGACGTACTGGTGGCGGCGGACCGCGCGTTGTATCGTGCCAAGGCCGCCGGCCGCAACCAAGTCGCCACAGGAGAGTAAGACGCCGTGACCGCACCCGATTCCGCGGAGCAAAAGCCGATGTCGTTGGGCGGCGGTAGTCCCGATCCCTGGGGTGTGAAGCGCGCCGAGAACCTGATCACCAGTCTCACGGGCGTGTTGTCGGCGCGGGTGGTGGTCACGCCGCTGGGCGAGGTGAGCGAGATCCACGTACTCACCACCAACGACATGGTGGCGAAGCAGGTGGTGCGCAACATCGAGTCGGCGCTGATGGCGCAGCTGGGACTGAAGATCGATCATCGCCGCATCAGCGTGGCGCAGACGGCGGACGTCAGACCGATCGAGCAGCTGCAGGAAGACGCGATCAAGACGCGCGCCAACCGCCGCGTGGTGATGTTCCGCGGGTTGGACGTGCGGCCGTCGGAGCGGGCGCAGCGCGTGGTGGTGCGGGTGCGCCTGGCGTTCGGCGAGCGCGAGGCCACGGCCGAGGAGCAGGGCACCGACACGCAGCGCAACCGCGTGGAGGCGGCGGCGCGCGCCGCCGCGAGCTGTCTCGACGAGCTGTTGCCCGACAATTCCGTGGCGCTCGAGGGTGCCGTGATCGTGGACGCATTCGAGCGCAAGTTCGTGATGGTGGCGGTGCACGGCCTGGGCGGACGCGAGGCGCAGTTGTTGACGGGCACGTGTGAAATCCGTGAAAGCGCCGAGCGCAGTGCGGTTTTGGCCGTGCTGGATGCGACAAATCGTTGGAGTGATGCGCGGCGGTAAGTCGTTGTAGGCAAGTGCCTTACAGGAAATCCCCTAATTTCTCGTATGTGATCTAGTCCGCTCCTCCATCCAAGGGTCTAGCGGACTGCCGTTATTGGTGGTATTTGGTGTTCCGTGAGTTCTGCAACGAAGCGCTATTGGGGCACGCAACGCGTTGCGCGGATGTGTCAGGTGACGCCCGCGACGGTGGCGAACTGGATCGACCAGGGCCATCTCAAGGGCACGCGGACACCGACGGGGCACCGGCGCGTGACGTCGCAGGATCTGGTGGATTTTCTGGAGCGCCACGAGATCCCGGTGCCGCCGGAGTTGGCGCCCGTGGTGTCGCGCGAGGTGGTGGTGTTGGTGGAGGACGACGC
>DATLWA010000143.1:0-6417 GCA_035576905.1 Gemmatimonadales bacterium | reverse complement strand
TGCGACGTCGGGGTTGACCCGGATGCCGACGCCCGCGGGCCGTGCCACGCGATCGGCGGCCGCGATCAGCGCGTTCAGCTCGGCGGGCGACTCGACGTTGATCGAGCCTACGCCGACGCGTATCGCTTCCTCCAGCTCCGCGCCGGTCTTGCCGACACCCGAGAACAGGATGGTCTCGGGCGGAAACCCGGCGAGCAGCGCGCGCCGCAGCTCGCCCACCGACACGATGTCCGCCCCCGCGCCGAGCGTGCGCAGCACCCGCAAGACGCCGACGTTGCTATTGGCCTTGACCGAATAGCAGATGCGGTGCGGGACGTCCTTCAGGACGTCGTCCAGGGCGTGATACTGCGCGCGGATCAGATTGGCGCCGTACACGTAGGCGGGCGTCCCCACACGATCGGCGATGGCCTGCAGCAGCTGCGGATCAAACCCTAGTACGCCTGCGCCCACACGGCCTCCGCCACGCTGGGCTTGCCGCACCACACGCACTTCTTGGGCGGCTCCTTGGAGCGGAACTCCGGATCGGGCAGCACACGGACCGTGGCGCCCGTCTCCTGTTTGATCTGCGCTTCGCATTCGCCGGAGCCGCAGAAGCCGCCGTACGCAAAGCCGCCGTCGCCCTTCATCAGGGCGATGAGCTGCTCCTTGGTGACACCCCGCACCGAATGCTGGTCGCGCCGCTCGACGGCGCGGGTGAACAGGAGCTGCTGGATGTCCACGAGCGCGGCGGCTGCCGTCGCGGCGATCCCCTCGATCTTCACGGGTGCCTTGCCGCCGGTACGGCGCGCGGCCATCGCCTGCCCCTGCGCCACGTCGCGCGGGCCGATCTCCAGCCGCAGCGGCACGCCGCGCGCTTCCCACTCGAAGTACTTGGCGCCGGGCTTGACCGTGTCGCGCGCGTCGAGCTGCACGCGGATTCCCGCTCGCGCCAGATCAGCCTTCACACCCTCCCCAACCTCCAGCACCTTGGCCTTTTCCTCGTCCGTCTTCCAGATCGGCACGATCACCACCTGCAGCGGGGCGAGACGGGGCGGGCAAATCAGACCGTTGTCATCCGAGTGCGTCATGATCAGCGCGCCGATCAGCCGGGTGGTGACGCCCCACGACGTGTTCCACACGTGCTCGAGCCCGCCCGCGGCGGTCTGGTACTGCACGTTGAACGCCTTGGCGAAATTCTGGCCGAGGTTGTGCGACGTCCCGGCCTGCAGCGCCTTGTTGTCCTGCATCAGGGCTTCGATCGCGTAGGTGCGCAACGCCCCGGCGAACTTCTCGCTGTCCGTCTTCACGCCCGTGATGACGGGCATGGCGAGCCATTCCTCCGCGAAGCGGCGATAGAGACCCAGGATGGTGCGGGTCTCGCGCTCGGCGTCGGCCTCGTCCACGTGCGCGGTGTGACCTTCCTGCCACAGGAATTCGGTCGTGCGCAGGAACAAGCGCGTGCGCAGCTCCCAGCGCACCACGTTGCACCACTGATTGAGCAGCAGCGGCAGGTCGCGATAGCTCTGGATCCACTTGGCGAACATCGCGTAGATGATCGTCTCGGACGTGGGCCGCACCACCAGCGGCTCTTCCAGCTCCGACGTCGGGTCCACCATGACCGCACCGGCCCCGGCCTTGCCCGTCGCCTTGAGGCGCGTGTGCGTGACGAGCGCCACTTCCTTGGCGAACCCCTCGACGTGCTCGGCTTCCTTCGCGAGGAAGCTCATCGGAATGAACAGGGGGAAATAGGCGTTCTGGTGGCCGGTCGCCTTGAACATGTCGTCCAGGGCGCGCTGCATCAGCTCCCAGATGCCGTAGCCGTTGGGACGGATCACCATGCAGCCCCGGACGGGCGAATAGTCCGCCAGCTCGGCCTGCATGATGACGTCGTTGTACCAGGCGCTGTAGTCCTGCGCGCGCGGCGTGATCTTCTGCGCTTGAGCCATGTCCTCTCAGATCCGGTCCAGCGTGTCCCGCGTGCGCTCGTTGCGCACGTTGCCCGTGTTCAGCGTCGTCGCGGGCTCGAACAACATCACTTCGACGGGCTCGTCCGCCACCGGCCGGTGCTCGACTCCCCGCGGCACGATGATGAACTCACCCTGCTCCACCCACACGTTGCGGTCGCGGAATTCCATGCGGAACCGCCCGCGCACCACGTAGAACAGCTCGTCCTCGGCATCGTGGTGGTGCCACACGAACGGCCCGTGGAACTTCACGACCTTCACGAGCTGACCGTTCAGCTCGCCCACGATCTTGGGACTCCAGTACTCGGAGAACTGCGCCAGCTTGTCGGCCAGGCGGACCGTGTCGGGCGACTTCACCCGGCTATCCCGTCGAAATATCCGCCGACGATCGCGGCGAGCGGCACCTTGGCCTCGGTACCCGTGTTGAGATCCTTCACCACGACCAGTCCCGACGCGCGCTCGTCGGGGCCCACGATCACCGCGCGGGCCGCGCCGCGCGCCGCCGCCAGCTCGATCTGGTTGCGCACGGCCTTGGGCTTGAGCCCGTACTCGACGGCCACGCCCTTGTCGCGCAGGTCGTGCGCCAGCTTCAGTACGAAGGGCACGTCCTCGCCGGATACGGCCACCAGAAAGGCCTCGAGCCGCCCACCCGTCTTGGGCACGGCACCGCGGTCCTTCAGCAGCTCGCCCAGCACCACGTCGCCCATGCCGAAGCCCAGGGCCGGCAGATCGATGCCGCCGAGCGACTTGAGCAGGCCGTCGTAACGGCCGCCGCCGCAGATCGCGCGCAGCTCGCGTTTGGCGTCGAACAGCTCGAACACCACACCCGTGTAGTAGGCGAGGCCGCGCACGATGGACAGATCCACCTGCACGAAGTCGCCCAGGCCCATCGCGCCGAGTGCCTTCACGGCCGTCACGAGCGGCTCCCCGGCCTCCTCGCCGCCCTTCACCTTCGACAGGGCCGCGATCACCGGCTCCAGGCCTTTGAGCCGCGCGATCTGGAGGAACGAGTCCGGCTTGCCCAAGGCCTCGCGCACCGCGCGCACCAGGTCGGCCTCGGGCATGCGCTCCGCCCTGTCGATCAGCACGAACGCTTCCGACAGCTTGGCTTCCGCAACGCCCGCGCCCAGCAGCAGCGCCCGCAGCACCCGCCGATCCGAGATCCGCGCCTGGACGTCGGCGGGGCCCAGACCGAAGGCCCGCATGATGTCGATTGCCGCCGCCACCAGCTCGGCGTCCGCCAGCGGGCTGGACTCGCCGATCAGGTCCATGTTGAGCTGGAAGTGCTCGCGCAACCGGCCCCGCTGTTGCCGCTCGTAACGAAACAGCTGGGGGATCGAGAACCAGCGGATCGGCTTCTTCAGGGCCTGGGCCCGCGCTCCGACCATGCGGGCGAGGGTGGGCGTCATCTCGGGCCGCAGCGCCACTTGGCGGTCGCCCTTGTCGGTGAAGCTGTACAGCTGCTGGACGATCTCATCGCCGCTTTTCTGGGTGTACAGCTCCAGCGGCTCGAGCGGCGGACCGTCGTATTCCTCGAATCCGTAGCGCGCGGCCACCGCGCGCCACGTGGCGAAAATGTGATTCTTAAGGGCGAGCTCTTCGGGGTAAAAATCGCGGAAGCCGGGGAGCGCTTTCCCTTGCATCACAACAATTTAGCCGACCGGCGCGAACCCGGGCAAGCGGGCGAGCGCGTCGCCCACGGTGTGAAACGAACCGGTGACGACGACGCTCGCGGCTCCCTCCTGTACCAGCGCGAGCGCGCGGTCAAAATCGGGCTCGAACCGCGCGCGCGCCGCCGCCGGGCTGCCTGCCAACTCGCGTTCGAGTCGCGCCAGGTCCCAACGCCGCTCCGGCGGCGCGCTCGCGGGCACCGTGAAGACGAACCGGTCGGCCACGCTCGCGAGCTCGGCGATCATGCCGAGGTAGTCCTTGTCGCCGAGCACGCCCACCAGCGCATGCAGCGGCCGCCGGGGTGCCAGGTCCCTGAGGCCCTGCGTTAGCACCCGCGCGCCGTCGGGATTGTGGGCGACGTCGAACACCCACTCCCCCCGGACCTCGAGCCGTCCTGCGACGTACGCCATCCCGAAGCTCTCAGGGACCTGCTCACCGGAACGTCCGAACGGCGGGGGCAGCGCATTGAGGGTGGCAAGCGCCACCCAGGCGTTGGCCCACTGATGGCGGCCCAGGAGCCCGAGGTGGGCGTCCGGGGGCGGCGTCTGCGTGCTGTCGACCGCAATGACGGGCGCGGCGCCCCGCCGGCGGGCCTCCTCCACCAGCACGCCCCGGATCGCGGGGTCCTGCTCCCCCGTGAGGAAGGGCCGCCCCGGCTTGGCGATGCCTGCCTTTTCCCGGGCGATCCCTGCGAGCTCGGTGCCCAGGTACTCGGTGTGCTCGAGGGCAATCTTGGTCACCACCGCTGCCAACGGGTCGACGACGTTGGTGGCGTCGAGCCGCCCACCCAGCCCGACTTCGATCACGGCGATGTCCACGCCGCGCGCCGCGAGATCGGCGAAGGCGATGGCCGTCGTGGCCTCGAAGAAGCTGGCCTCCAGGCGCTCGATGTGCGGCTGGAGGAGTGTGGTCCACTGCGCGAAGGCGTCTTCGGTGATCGGTTGTCCGTTGACGACGATGCGCTCAGTGGCTGATACGAGATGCGGCGAGCTGTAGACCCCGACCCGGAAGCCGCGATCCTGGAGATCGGCCGCCAGGAAGGCGCAGGTCGAGCCCTTGCCGTTGGTGCCGCCGACGTGGATGCAGGGGAAGTGCCGTTCGGGATGGCCCAGGACGTCGAGCAGTCCTTCGGTGGGACCCAACGACCACTTGATGCGACCGGCTTGGCGGGCAAAGAGAAACCGGCAGGCGTCCGCGTAGGACAGCCGGGTCAGTCGGCGGCCTCCGCCGGCTGGCGGCCGGCCATGTGTCGCAGCAGCTGCGCGCAGGTGCCCCGCAGCTCGGAACGCGGCACCACCGCGTCCACCATGCCGTGCTCCACCAGGAATTCCGAGGTCTGGAACCCCGGCGGCAGGTCCTGACCGATCGTCTGTTTGATCACCCGCGGGCCAGCGAAGCCGATCACGGCACCCGGCTCCGCCAGGATCACGTCGCCCTGCATGGCGTAGGACGCCGACACGCCCCCCGTGGTGGGGTTCGTGAGCAGCGAAATGAACGGGATGCGGTCCTGGGCCAGCTCGGCCAGGACCACCGACGTCTTGGCCATCTGCATCAGCGACAGAATCCCCTCCTGCATCCGCGCGCCGCCCGAGGCGGACACGATGATCAGCGGGATCTTCTTGTCGATCGAGCGGCGGGCCAGGCGCGCGATCTTCTCGCCCACCACGGACCCCATCGAGCCGCCCATGAAGTTGAAATCCATCACCGCCAGGTCTACCGGCATGCCCTCGAGCCGGGCGTAGCCGGTGCGGATGGCGTCGTAGGGGCCCGCCTTCTTGTAAGCGGCAGCCAGGCGGTCCTTGTAGTTCTCGAAAGCGAGGGGGTCGGCGGAGCGGAGCTTGGGATCGAGCTCGTGCCAGGAGCCCTCGTCGATCAGCAGGTCGACGTACTCCTGTGCGGTGATTCGTCGATGGTGTCCACAATTGGGACACACGTTGAGCGCGCGGACAAACCGGTCCTTGATGTCGATATGGCCGCACTCGTCGCACTTCTCCCAGGCGTCGGCTGGAATCTCCAGCTTCACGCGCTCGGAAGACGTGCGGGGCTTCCGCTCTTTCTTAAACCAGGCCATTCGTGCCATAGGACGGGTCAGGAAGGCGACAATTTGTGACTGGGCTCACGCCGGCGCCAGTCCCGATCGCGTAACTCATTGTCAATGCTCGGCGTAGCCCGAGGCCCGAGCCTCCCAGGCAATCCGCAGACTGATGCCGATCGCCACGGCGCAGGCCAGGAGGAACGACCCACCGTAAGAGAAAAACGGCAGCGGGATGCCCGTGATGGGGAGCAGGTTCACCGTCATTCCCACGTTTTCGACGATGTGCGTGAACAACATGGCGGCGATCCCGAACACCACCAGACCCGAGAACGTGTCGGTCGCCCGCCGGGCGATGCGGAACAGCACCAGAATCAGCGCGGCGAACAACCCCAGGGCCGCGAGCACGCCCACGAAGCCCAATTCCTCGCCCACCACCGAAAAAATAAAGTCCGTGTGCTGCGCCGGCAGGAACGCGAGGCGCTTCTGCGAGCCGTGGGTGAACCCCTTGCCCAGGAACCCGCCCGAGCCGACCGCGACGCGCGACTGAATCACGTGCCACCCCGTGGCGCGGGGGTCGACATCCGGGTTCAAGAAGGCCAGCAGGCGGTTCTGCTGGTACGGCGCGAGGTGCCGCCAGAACGGGAGCGCCACGACACCCATCGCCACGTTGAGGAGCATCACGGTCAGGCCTTCCCACACGTACGGCCGCCACCACAGGAGCAGCGCGAACAGCAGCACGATCCACGCGCCCCACACGATGGTCGAGAA
>DATLWA010000142.1:0-2939 GCA_035576905.1 Gemmatimonadales bacterium | reverse complement strand
GCGAAGGATCTGCTCTTGAAAGGCCACCCCATGAAACCCAACGTCATGTTGATCCGCACGTCGCTGCTTGCGATCGTCCTGATGGCGTGTCATTACACGGACGATGTCCTGCACGAGGGCGGGCTGGCCGTAAATCCGGCCGGGGCCCTCATCACGATCCTCATCCTCTTCGTCTGGCTGTACGGCACGCTGGTGCTCGGCGAGCGGCGATCGGGGCACATCATCATGCTGGTCGGGTCGCTGCTGGCGACCGGCATACCCGTGATCCACGTGCTCCTCGCGCGCACCGTGCTCACCAACGAGGCCGCCCGGGCCCGGGGAGACTACTTCTTCGTCTGGACGCTCCTCGCGCTCGGCGTGACCGGGCTCTTCGGCCTCACCCTCGCGGCGCGCGGACTGGCGAGCATGCGACGCAAGTCGTCCTGAGCGAAGCGAAGGACCTGCTTTTGAGATCCTTCGCTTCGCTCAGGATGACGCTCTTCGAGCGTCACGCCTGCGGTAACACGTCGCGCACCGCCGCCACCAGCTCGTGCAGGGTCCAGGGCTTGGGCAGGAAGGGCAGCGCCCGCGTGATGTCCGTGTGCTGCAGCGTGTCCTCGCCACTGAAGCCGCTGGTCAGAAGAAAGCGGACGCCCGCGCGCTCGCGACTCACCGCCGCATACAGCGCGAGACCGCCCATCCGCGGCATGATGATGTCCGACACCACGAGGTCGATCGTCTCCGCGTGTTGGTGCCATAAGTCCAGACCTTCCTCGCCGTCGGCGGCGGCGAGCACGGTATAGCCGAAGCGCGTCAGGCCGCGCGTGGCGGCGCTGCGCACCGCTTCCTGATCCTCCACCACCAGGATGGTCTGACGCGCGTGCGGCCGTATCGGGCGGGCCGCGGGCACGCTCGTCTCGACCGCGTGCGCGCTCACGGGGAAGTACAACCGCACTTCGGTGCCCGTGCCCAGCGTGCTGTTCACCAGCACGTAGCCGAGATGCTGCTTCATCAAGCCGTACACCATGGCCAGGCCGAGCCCGGTGCCGTGGTCGGCCGGCTTGGTCGTGAAGTAGGGCTCGAAGATCCGCGCCAGCGTCTCCGGCGTCATGCCGCTGCCGTTGTCCGACACGGAGAGCACGACGTAATGCCCCGGAGCGCCCCAGTCCTGCGCCGCCATTTGCTTGTCGTCGGGCGTCGCCGGCTCCACGTGGAGCTTCAGCCGGCTGCCCTTCGCGTCGGCGGCATTGGTGGCGAGGTTCAGCAGCATGCGCTGCACGGCGACGGCATCGGCCGCGACCGGCGGCAGGTCCGGCGCCGAGCTGACGACGATTTCGATCTGCGGCAGCGCGCGCTGCACCGCGGGCACGATGTCCGCCACCAGCGCTTCCAGGCGCAGCGGGGTCAGGACGACACGCTCGCGGCGACTGAAGCCCAGCAGCTTGGCGATCATCGCGGCGCCGCGGCGCGCCGCTCCCTGGGCCTGCATCAGGTCGCCGCGCTGCTCGTTGTCGGGGGGCAGGGACGTGACCGCCAGGTCCACGTGGGCCATGACCGCGGTCAACACGTTGTTCAAGTCGTGCGCGATGCCGCCCGCCAGCTGACCGACGGCTTCCATCTTCTGCGACTGTCGCAGCCGTTCCTCCGCGCGGCCCCGTTCCACGACCTCCCGCCGCAGCTCGCTGGTCCGCTCGTCCACCAGCTCGGACAGCTGTTGGGCGCGTTCCTGGATGGCGTGGAGGCGCAGTCGCACGGCGCCGAGCACCGCCGCAACGATCGCCAACCCGGTCAATGCGTAGAACCACCACGTCTCGTAGAAGTGCAGGCCCAGCCGGAAGGGCAAGGCCGCGCCGCTCTCGTTCCACACGCCGTCGTTGTTGGCGGCCAGGACCTGAAAGCGATAGCGCCCGCCCGGCACCTGCGTGTAGTACGCGACACGCCGCGTGCCCGCCTCGACCCACTTCTGATCGTAGCCTTCGAGCCGGTAACGGAACCGCACCCGCTCGGGGACGAGCAGGCTGGTGGCGGTGTAATGCAGCTCGAGCATGCCGCCGCCCGGCGGCACGCTCACGCTGTCGGTCACCGGGACGGCGCGGCCGTCCACGAGGAGCCGTTCGATGTGCACGGGCGGCGGCAGCGGGTTGCTGGTGAGGTGGGCCGGGTCCACCACCACGAGCCCCTTGATGCTCGGAAACCACAGCCGGCCGTCAGGGCTCTTCCACCCGGCGTTCTGCGACGTGCCGTTGAACTCGATGCGGCGGCGGCCGTCGAGCGCGATCATCTCGTGCACCACGACGCTGTCCCCGCCGCTGTCGGCCGCGGCCAGCAGGTCGCGCTCGCGCAACTGCGCCAGCCCCTGGTTCGAGCTCAGCCACAGATGTCCGCCGTCGTCCTTGAGAATCTGAAACAGGTCGGTCATCAGGACGTCGAACTTGAGCGGCAATACGGTGATCCGGCTGCCGTCCGCCCGCACCAGGTTCAGTCCCGACTCCGTGCCCACCCACAGACCATGCTCGTCGGCGAGCAGCGACTCGACCACGTCATTCGACAGTCCTTGCTTCGTCGTGAACGCCGTGAAGCGATCGTTCTGGAGCCGCAACAGGCCGCGGCCGTGCGTGCCGATCCACAGCACGCCGTCCGAATCTTCGACGATGCTGCGGACTTTTTCCGCTCCCAGGCCGGCCTGCGCCGTGTAGTCGTGGAGCGCCCCGCCTTTCCAGCGATACAACCCGTCGGGGCCGCCCAGCCAGAGCGCACCGGTCCGGTCTTCGGTGAGCGCTGTGACACTCAGCGTGCGGTGCCTGCCGGGGAACGTCACCGGCTCCCAGCGGCCGCCGCGCAGCCGTGCCAGTCCGTCGCGGGTCGCGGACCAGAGGACGCCGTCGCTGGTTTGCAGTGTGGCAACCACCGTGGTGCCGGGCAGACCGTCTCTCGTGCCGTAAGTGGTGAAGCGGTCGTGT
>DATLWA010000141.1:0-3573 GCA_035576905.1 Gemmatimonadales bacterium | reverse complement strand
AGTCAGTATCCGCTGATCACGCGCGAGGAAGAGGTGCTGCTCGCCCAGCGCATCAAGCAGGCGGACGAGGAAGCACTCGACAAGCTGGTGCGCTCGAACCTCCGGTTCGTGGTCTCGGTGGCGAAGAAGTACCAGAACCAGGGTGTCTCCCTCGCCGACCTGATCAACGAGGGCAACCTCGGCCTGATTCGCGCCGCCCACAAGTTCGACGAGACCAAGGGGATCAAGTTCATCTCCTACGCGGTGTGGTGGATCCGGCAGGCGATCCTCCAGGCGCTGGCCGAGCAGTCGCGCATCGTACGCGTACCGCTGAACCGCGCCGGCACCTTGCACCGCATCGGCAAGCGCTCGGCGTCGCTGCTGCAGGAGCTGGGCCGCGAGCCGACCGTGGAGGAGATCGCCGAGGGGATGGACATCTCGGAGGAAGAAGTCGCCAAGACGCTGTCGATCTCGCAGGCGCATCTCTCGCTCGACGCGCCGCTCACGCCGGGTGAAGACAACAAGCTGCTCGACTACCTGCCGGACACCACCAACCCCGGCCCGGACGACGAGATCTTCGAGCACGCCCTCACCGAGTCGATCGAAGAGGTGCTCGCCACCCTCAAGGAGCGGGAAGCCAAGATCCTGCGCCTGTATTTCGGGCTGGATGGGGCGGAGCCCAAGACGCTCGAGGAGATCGGCGCCTTGCTGGGCATCACCCGCGAGCGCGTCCGCCAGATCAAGGAGAAGGCCCTGGCGCGGCTGCGCCACGTGAGCCGGGCCCGCGCGCTGGAGAGCTTCCTGAGTTGACGCCGTGGCGGGTGTATATTCCCCGCCTATGGCTGCCCTCGCCTCGTTCGACATCTCGACCGGCGCCGACCTCCAGGAGGTCGACAACGCCGTCAATCAGGCCACCAAAGAGATCGCCCAGCGCTACGACTTCAAAGGGTCGAAGGCGGCGATTGCGTTCGACCGGACCAAAGCCATCCTCAACCTCACGGCGGACGACGACTTCAAGATGAAGGCGCTGTTCGACGTGCTGCAGACCAAACTGGTCAAGCGCGGCGTGCCGGTGAAAAACCTGGAGCTGGGCGAGATCATCCCGTCCACGGGCGACACGGTGCGGCGCGAGATCAAGTTGACGCAGGGCATCGCCCAAGAAAAAGCCAAGGCCATCGTCAAGGCGATCAAGGACCACAAGTTCAAGAAGGCGCAGGCCTCGATCCAGGGGGAGGAGATTCGCATTCAAGCACCCTCCAAGGACGAGCTGCAGGAAGTGATCGCTTTTCTCCGGCAACAGGATTTCGGCATCGAGCTGAAATTCGGCAATTACCGCGGATGAAGCTCGGCGTCATCTCGCTCGGCTGCGATAAGGCGACGGTCGATTCCGAACGGCTGGTGGGAGACCTGGTGGGCCACGGCGCGGTGGTGACGGCCGACCTGCCGCACGCCGACGTCATTCTCATCAATACCTGCGGCTTCATCGACGCCGCCAAGCAGGAATCGATCGACGCCATCCTGGGGGCCGCCAAGCTCAAGCAGGAGGGCGACGTCAAAGCCGTCGTGGCGGTCGGCTGCCTGGTCCAGCGCTATAAGAAGGAATTGCAGGACGAGATCCCCGAGGTGGACCTGTTCCTGGGGTTCTCCGACCTGCATCACCTCGTGCCCGAGCTGGCCCAGCGCGGTCTGATCGCCGATCCGGTGGCCGATCACCCCGGCGTGCGCCAATTCCTGGGCGACCAGCCGCACGTGCGCTATCTCAAGATCTCGGAAGGGTGCGACCACACGTGCGCCTTCTGCGCGATCCCGCTGATGCGCGGCAAGCATCGCTCCGAGCCGCTGGAGCGCCTCGTCCGCGAAGCGCAGGCGCTCGAGGCGCAGGGCGCCAAGGAGATCAACCTGGTGGCTCAGGACCTGGGCCATTGGGGTCGCGACCTGGGGCAGGGCGGCCCCAAGCTGCCCGACCTGCTCGAAGCACTGCTGCGCGAGACGAGCGTGCCCTGGTTCCGCTTGCTCTATGTCTACTCGGCGGGCATCACGGAGCGGCTGGTGGACCTGTGGGCGCGCGAACCGCGCGTGGTCCCATACCTCGACATGCCGATCCAGCACGCCAACGACCGCATGCTCGAGCGGATGCGCCGTCCCGAGCGCCAGCGGACGCTGCGCGAGAAACTCGCGTGGCTGCGCGGCGCCGTGCCGGATGTGGCGTTGCGTACGACGTGTCTGGTGGGCTTCCCCGGCGAAACCGAAGCGGAGTACCGCGAGCTGCTGGCCTTCCTCGAAGAAGCGCAGTTCGACCGGCTGGGCGCGTTCGCCTACTCGCCGCAGGACGGCACGCGCGCCATGCAGTATCCCGACGACGTCCCCGACGAGCTGAAGCGCGAGCGCCTCGAGGAGCTGATCGAGGTGCAGCGCGCGATCTCGGGCGAGCGCCTGGCGCGCTTCGTGGGGCGCGAGGCGGACGTGCTGGTCGATCGCGTCGCGGACCCGCTGGAGGGCGGCGCCACGCACGTGGGCCGCGTGCAGTGGCAGGCCGACGACGTGGACGGCATCACCGCCCTCGCCAACGGCGGCTGGGCCGCGCCCGGGACGTTCGTGCGGGCGCGGCTCGTCGCGAGCGCGGACTACGACTTCGAGGCCGTCGCCCTGCCGTGACCCGCTCGCAGGATCTGTTCGAGCGGGCGAAACAGGTGTTGCCCGGGGGCGTGAACTCCCCGGTGCGGGCGTTCCGAGCGGTCGGCGGGACGCCCTTTTTCGTGGCTGAGGCCCTGGGCTGCCGCCTCACGGACGCGGACGGCAAGACCTACGTCGACTACGTCTGCTCGTGGGGCCCGCTGATCCTCGGCCACGCGCACCCGGCGGTGCTCGCGGCGATTCGCGAAGCGGCGGGGCGGGGTTGGACCTACGGCGCGCCGTGCGCCGCGGAGGTCGAGCTGGCGGAGCTGGTGCGGCAACGCATGCCGGCCGTCGAGATGCTGCGGTGCGTGAGCTCGGGTACCGAGGCGACCATGTCCGCGATCCGGCTGGCGCGGGCCGCCACCGGACGCGAGGCGATCCTCAAGTTCGACGGCGGCTATCACGGCCACGCCGATGCGTTCCTGGTCAAAGCCGGTTCGGGTGTGGCCACTCTGGGCTTGCCCGACAGCCCCGGCGTGCCCGCGGCGCTCGCCCAGCTGACGCTGACGGCGCCGTTCAACGACCTGGCCCGGGTCGAGGCGCTGTTCAAGAGCCGCGGACCCGACATCGCCGCGGTGATCGTCGAGCCCTACCTCGGCAACGTGGGGTTCATTCCGCCGGTCCCGGGCTTCCACGAAGGCCTGCGCGCGTTGTGTGACCGCCACGGCGCGCTGCTCATCTTTGACGAGGTGATGACGGGCTTCCGCGTCGCACCGGGCGGCGCGCAGGCGCGGCTGGGCGTGCGGCCCGACCTCACGACACTCGGCAAGATCATCGGCGGCGGCGTGCCGGTGGGGGCGTTCGGCGGACGCGCGGACCTGATGCGGCGGATGGCGCCCGAGGGTCCCGTCTATCAAGCGGGCACTCTCTCGGGCAATCCCCTCGCCATGGCCGCGGGACTCGCCACGTTGCAGGCGC
>DATLWA010000140.1:0-5721 GCA_035576905.1 Gemmatimonadales bacterium | reverse complement strand
CTGGAGCGCGGCGAGCGCGTGGACGGCCGCGATCTCGACACCGTCCGCGGCATCACGTGCGAAGTGGGCGTCCTCCCGCGGACGCACGGCTCGGCGCTGTTCACGCGCGGGCAGACGCAGGCGCTCGTGTCGGTCACGCTGGGCACGTCGCGGGACGAGCAGCGCATCGACTCGATCGACGTCGCGCAGGAGACCACCAAGTCGTTCCTGCTGCACTACAACTTCCCGCCGTTCTCGACCGGCGAGGTCCGGCCGATCCGCGGCACATCGCGGCGCGAAGTCGGTCACGGCGCCCTGGCGGAACGCGCGGTGCAGGCGGTGCTGCCGCCCTACGACCAGTTCCCTTACACGATCCGCATCGTGTCGGACATCCTCGAGTCCAACGGCTCGTCGTCGATGGCGACGGTGTGCGGCGGCTCGCTGGCGCTGTACGACGCGGGCGTGCCGGTGACGGCGGCCTGTGCCGGCATCGCGATGGGGCTGATCAAGGAAGGCAAGCGCGTCGCGATCCTCACCGACATCCTGGGCACCGAGGATCATCTGGGCGACATGGACTTCAAGGTCGCGGGCACCCGCAAGGGCGTGACCTCGATTCAGATGGACATCAAGATCGAGGGCCTCGATTTCAAGATCATCGCCGAGGCGCTCGACAAGGCGCGCACGGCGCGGCTCCACATCCTCGACGTCATGGAGAAAGCGCTGCCGCAGCCGCGCACGTCGCTGTCGAAGTACGCGCCGCGGATTCTCACCATCCAGATCCCGCAGGACCGCATCGGCGACATCATCGGGCCCAAGGGCAAGACCATCCGCTCGATCCAGGAGCAGACGGGCGCCGAGATCAACGTCGACGACTCAGGGTTGGTCACGGTCTCTGGTGTGGGTGAAGCGGGCGAGCGTGCCCGCGACATCATCGCCTCGATGGTGCAGGTGCCCGAGGTGGGGACCATCTACGAGGGCACGGTGAAGAGCACGACGGCGTTCGGCGCCTTCGTCGAGATCCTGCCCGGGGTGGAAGGCCTGCTGCATATCTCCGAGCTGCAACACGGCCGCACCGAGCGCACGGAGGACGTCGTGAAGAAGGGCGACACCGTCCGCGTGAAGCTGCTCGAGGTGGACGAGCGCGGCCGCATGCGGTTGTCGCGCAAGGCGCTGCTCGACAAGCCCGAGGGGGCGCCGGTCCGCTCGCGGTAATGCAAACCGTCCCGCTCGACCGGGAGGTCCACCAGACCACCGCGCCGAACGGCGTCACCGTGCTGACCGAGCGCGTGCCGACGGTGCGCTCGGCCGCGGTGGGCGTCTGGGTCCGTTCCGCCAGCGTGCACGAGCCGCGCCGCAAGATGGGCGTGTCCCACCTGCTCGAGCACATGGTCTTCAAAGGCACCGAGCGGCGCAGCGCGCAGGAGATCGCGCTGGCGCTCGAAGCCCGGGGCGGCTCGCTCGACGCCTACACCTCCCGCGACACCACCGCGTTCCAGGCCCGCGTCCTCGACCAGGACCTGCCGCGCGCCGTCGACGTCCTCACCGACCTGGTGCGGCGCCCCGTGCTGCGTGACAGCGACCTGGAGCTCGAGCGCAACGTCGTCCTCGAAGAGATCAACACGGTGGACGACACGCCCGACGACCTAGTGTTCGAGCTGTCGTCGCAGGCGCTGTGGCCCGAGCATCCCTACGGTTATTCGATCCTCGGCACACGCGACACGGTCGCGGCGTTGTCGGCCGAGGATCTCAAGGGCCTGCACGGCCGGGCGTATTTCCCGGGCAACTGCGTGATCGCGGCCGCCGGCAATCTCAGCCACACGCAGCTGCTCGACTTGCTCGAGAAAGAAGGCTGGTTCGAGGGCGAGGTCGTGGCGGCGGGACCGCCCGCGCCGGCGCACCAGCCCGCCGCCCGCGGCGTGGAGCAGCGCCACGAGAAGGACACGGCGCAGACCCACATTGTGTTCGCCACGGAGGCGATGCCGTTCGCGGACCCGCGCAAGTTCGCTCTCATGGTGCTCGCCAACGTGTTCGGCGGCGGCATGAGCTCGCGGCTGTTCCAGCGGATTCGCGAGGAGCTGGGCCTGGCGTACGCGGTGTACGCGTACACGGCGTTTTACCGCGGCATCGGCTCGCTCGGCACCTACGTCGGCACGCAGCCCAAGACCGCGGCGCAGGCGGCGGATGCGATCCGCGCCGAGTACGCGCGCCTGGCGCGCGAAGGCCTGGGGGGCGAGGCGCTCGCCGAGGCGAAGCGCCAGACGATGGGCCAGCTGGTACTCGGTCTGGAGAGTCCCACCGCGCGGATGTATCGTTTGGCGGGCGCGCCGCTGTACGGCGAGGCCTATCGCAGCCTCGACGACCTGCTCGCCACCGTCGAGCGCCTCACGCCCGACGAGGTCGGCCAGGTGGCGGCCGAATTCTTCGATCCCGCACGCCAGAGCGTCGTCTGGCTCGGGCCCCACACGTAGCGAACCGAGACGGAGCGGCGATGATCGTCGGCGTACCGAAAGAGATCAAGACGGCGGAGAACCGCGTGGCCCTGGTGCCCGCTGGCGCGGAAGCGCTGGCGTCGGACGGCCACACGGTCCTGGTGGAGCAGGGTGCTGGCCTCGGCTCGGGCTTCCCCGACGACGCGTACTCGAGCGTCGGCGCCACGATCGTTCCCAAAGTGGACGACGTGTGGGCCAAGGCCGAGCTGATCCTCAAGGTCAAGGAGCCGATCGAGCCGGAGTGGCCGCGCATCAGGAAGGGCCAGGTGCTCTTCACCTATTTCCATTTCGCCGCGGCGGAGGCGCTCACCAAGGCCATCGTCAAGTCGGGCGCGGTGGCCATCGCGTACGAGACGGTGCAGCTCGATTCCGGTGAGCTGCCGCTGCTCACGCCGATGAGCGAAGTGGCGGGCCGCATGGCGGTGCAGGAGGGCGCGCACTACCTCGCGAAGTTCGGCGGCGGCAGCGGCATCCTGCTGGGCGGCGTGCCCGGCGTGCTGCCGGGTGAAGTGCTGATCATCGGCGGCGGGGTGGTCGGTACCAACGCCGCGAAAATGGCCGCGGGCCTGGGCGCCCACGTGACGCTGCTGGACGTGTCGCTCGACCGGCTGCGGTATCTCTCCGATGTGCTGCCCCCCAACGTCGACCTGCTGTTCTCCAATCGCCACAACATCCTCGAGCTCCTGAAGAAGGCCGACCTGGTGGTGGGCGCGGTGCTGCTGCCGGGCGCCAAGGCGCCGCACCTCGTGAAGCGGCCCGACCTCAAACTGATGAAACCGGGCTCGGTGATCGTGGACGTGGCGGTGGACCAGGGCGGGTGCGTCGAGACCATCAAGCCGACCACGCACGAGCATCCGACGTACGTGGTGGACGGGATCATCCATTACGCCGTGGCGAACATGCCGGGCGGCGTGCCGCGCACGTCCACACTGGCGCTCACGAACGCGACCTTCCCGTACGCCAAGCGTCTCGCACGGCTCGGCTGGCGCGACGCGTGCAAGAAGGATCACTCCCTGTTTCTGGGCTTGAACGTCATCGACGGCAAGGTGGTCTACCCGGGCGTGGCGGAGGCGTTCGGCCTGCCGCTGGTCGACGCGCGGTCGCTCGTATGATGCCCCTGCTCGCTGGGCTCGCGCTGCTGGCGCAGGTCGCGGCGAGCACGCAGTACGGCTATCGCTTCCCGCTGCCTGCGGGGTTCGCGGACTTTCCCGAGGCGGCGGCCACCAACGCCGACATCGTCCAGTGTTGGAGCGAGAGCGCGCCCGCGGCGGCGAGCGGCGCGCTGATCATGTGCGTGCAGCGTCTGCACGGCACGATCGGTCGCGAGGGCGTGCGGCAGCAGGACCTGCCTCCAGGCGCCAAGCTCGTCCACTACACGTGGAAGGGCTTCAACATCGACGGCTCGCGCATGGACACCGTGGAGTCGGGGAACGCGGTCGTGATCCTCGCGGCCCAGGTGCCGTTGCGAGGCGAGGCCGTCAACCTGATCGTCACGGGTCCGCAGGATCAGACCAGCCGGGTGGAGGCGATCATGACCGCCACCCTCGCCGGGTTCGAGGGCGAGAGCAACTGGCTCACCTCGACAGAGCGGTCCGGACGGCTGGGCAACATCGCGGGCGTCGCTTTCGGGATCGCGCTCCTCGTGTTCGCCATGCGCATCTGGCGGCGGCGACAGCAGACCGCGTGACGTCCACGCCCGTGGTCGAGGTGATGCGCCTGCCGCACCACGACGGGCTGCCGCTGCCCGCCCGGCAGACGACGGGGTCGGCGGGCTACGACGTCTGCAGCGCCGACGCCGATTTCACGCTGCAGCCGTCGGAGCGCCGCCTGGTCCGCACGGGCCTCGCGCTCGCGATTCCCGCCGGCTTCGAAGCGCAAATCCGCCCGCGCTCCGGGCTCGCGCTGAAGCACGGGCTGACGCTGCCCAACACGCCCGCGACCATCGACTCCGACTACCGCGGCGAGCTGATGATCGCCATGATCAACCTCGGCACGGCGCCCGTGACCGTGACGCGGGGCACGCGCATCGCGCAGATGGTGTTTCAGCGGGTCGAAGAGGTGGAGCTCAAGCTGGTGAGCGCGCTGCCGCACTCCGAGCGCGGCGCGGGTGGGTTCGGCAGTACGGGGACCTGAGGAGGAGAGACGCCACGATGAAACTGCTGCTCGGCATCATTGTCGCGACGGTCGGCTGGATCTTCGTCGCGCAGAAGTTGGGGCCCCCGGTGGCGAAATGGCTGTACGACCGGCAGCTGGCCCGGTTGCGCGCCGACCGGGTGAAGTTTCCCAATCCCGATCTCGAGAACAAGTGGAAGCAGGACACGATGCGCCGCACCTTGAACCAGGCGCTGATCGTGCTCGCGGTGCTCATGGGCGCGCTGGCCGGGCTGGCCAACTTCCCGCTGATCGGATTCACACCGTCGCTGAAGGGCTGGAGCTGGGTGCGGGTGGGGATCCTTACCGTGACGAGCTGGATCGTGGCGCTGCTGGTCTGGGGCATGTGACGTGACGGCAGTGCTGTGCTACCATCGCGTCGGCGGGCCGCTCGAGCTGGGTGTCACTCGAGTGGCCCGTTCGGTTTTCCGGCGCCAGATGACCGCGCTGGCACGGGCCGGTTGGCGCACGGTGACCCTCGCGGAGTACGCTGCGACCCCCCACGCTACGCCCCGCAGCCTGTTGATTTCGTTCGACGACGGCTACGCCTCCCTCGCCGACTTCGCCTACCCGCTGCTCGCCGATTTGGGCTTCAGCGCGACGACGTTTCTCGTCACCGACTTCGTGGGGAAGGCCAACACGTGGGACGTGCGCTACACGTGGCAGCGGTTGCCGCACCTCGATTGGCCGACAATCGAGCGGTGGCGCGCCCGCGGGTTTGAGTTCGCCTCGCACACGGCGCGCCATGCGCGGCTCACGTGGCTGTCCGACGCCGCGGCGACGGATGAATTAGGCCGCTCCCGCGAGACGTTGCGGGAGCGCCTGGGCGGGTCCAGCCCCTGGGCGCTCGCCTATCCATTCGGCGCGGTCGATGAGCGCGTGGCGCGCTTGGCACGCGGCGCGGGCTACGACTTGGGATTCGGCGGCGTGCGGGGTGAGCCCACGGATCCGCTGCGCCAGCCGCGCGCGCCCGTCTACATGTGGGATATCGGAGCCACGCCGCTGGGCCTCGCGACGGGCGGGTGGGGAGCGGCCGGCCGCTTTGTGGCGCACGTGGCCAATCGCTGCGCCGTCGGGACGAGCTGGATGCTGAAGCTTAGAG
>DATLWA010000139.1:0-12302 GCA_035576905.1 Gemmatimonadales bacterium | reverse complement strand
CGCTCACGCGGGCGTTGCGCGTGGACTACGCGTTCGTGGCGGAAATGCCGGACGACGCAGGGACACGCGCCAGGATGGTGGCTTTGCACGCCAACGGCACCTTGTTGACCGACGTCGAGTACGCACTCGGCGGCACGCCGTGTCACGAAGTGGTGGTGGACGGGATGTGCGTCGTCTCCAGCGGCGCTCGTCACCGCTACCCCGCCGACACACTGCTGAGCGAGCTCGAGGTGGAGAGCTATCTCGGCGCGGTGATCCCCGCCGCCGGCGGCGGGCAGCTGGGGTGGGTGGCCCTGATGGACCGCCGGCCGCTCGCTCACTCGAGCGAAGTCGAAGCGATCCTGCGCCTGTGCGCCGCGCGCGCGGGGGCCGAGCTCGAGCGCCGGGCCGCCGACCGGGCCGCCCGGCGGGTGCGCGAAGATCTGGAGCGGACGCTGGCGGAGCAGACCCAAACGCTGCGTCTGGAGCGCGAGAAGCGCGTCAAGGCCTTCCGCTCGAGCCCCGACCCGATCGCGCTCACCTCCGTCGCCAACGGCCGGTTGCTTGAGGTGAACGACGCGTTCGTGGCGCAGCACGGCTACACGCGCGACGAGGTCCTGGGCCGCTCGGTGCTCGACCTGAACATCTGGGTGCACCCGGGGCAGCGGCAGCGCATGCTGGACCTGCTGCGGGGCGAGGGCGTCGTGCGGGATTTCGAGTTCGAGTTCCGCCGCCGCTCCGGCGAGCGGCGCGTCGCGCTGCTGTCGGCGGAGCTGATCGACGTCGCGGGGGAGTCCTGCGTGCTCGCCGTGGCGCGCGACGTGACCGCCGCCTTCCAGGACGACCTCACCGGATTGCCCAACCGCGCGCTGTTCATGGATCGCCTGCGGCGCGCCGTCGAGCGCACCCGCCGGCATCTCGACACGCGCACGGCTGTGCTTTTCTTGGACGTGGATCGCTTCAAGACCGTGAACGACAGTCTCGGCCACACCGCCGGCGACCGGTTACTCGTGGCGGTGGCGGGGCAACTGCAGACCTGCCTGCGACCCGAGGACACCGTCGCGCGATTCGGGGGGGATGAATTCGCCATCCTCCTTGAGGATGTAGCCGGCCTGGACGACGCGATCCGCGTCGCCGACCGCATCAAGCGCGTGCTCAACCTGCCGGTCGCGATCGACGGCCAGGATGTGTTCTCCACGGTCAGCATCGGTATCGCGCTCGGCACAGCCGGCGAACGCGACCCCGAGGACCTGTTACGGGACGCCGATACCGCCCTGTGCGGCGCCAAAGCCGCCGGCCGCGCTTGCTACGAGATTTTCGACATCGCCATGCACGCGCAGGCCGTCGCCCAGCTGCGGCTCGAGACCGAGTTGCGGCAGGCCGTGGTGCGGGACGAGTTCCAGCTCCGCTACCAGCCCATCGTCGCGAGCGGCGACGGACACATCGTCGGATTCGAGGCGCTTTTGCGCTGGGCCCATCCGACCCGCGGCATGCTCGCGCCCGGAGAGTTTCTATCGATGGCCGAGGACACGGGGCTCATCGTCCCCATCGGCCGCAAGGCGCTACGCGAAGCCTGCCAGCGCGCCCGTGGCTGGCAGGAGCGCCACGGCGCAGCCGCGCCCTGGGTGAGCGTGAACCTCTGCAGCCGCCAGTTCCTGCAGCCGGGCCTGGTCGGCGAAATCGCCAACGTACTGGAGGAGACCGGCCTCGCCCCCCAGCACTTGATGTTGGAAATCACTGAAAACGTTATCATGGACAAGGCGGCGTTCCTCACCGCCACGCTGTGCGCCCTGCGCGACCTAGGGGTACACCTTTCCATCGACGACTTCGGCACGGGTTACTCGTCGCTCAGTCACCTCCACGAGTTCCCTATCGACACGCTCAAGATCGACCGCTCGTTCATCCGGCGGCTCGGACCCGACGGCAGCAACGGTGAGACGGTCCGCGCCATCGTGACGCTGGCGCACAATCTCACCAAGACCGTGATCGCCGAGGGCGTAGAGACCACGGAGCAGCTCACGCAGGTGCGCGCGCTGGCGTGCGACTTCGTGCAAGGCTTTCTCTTCAGCGCGAGCGTGGACGCCGCGGCCGCGGACGCTCTGCTCCTCAGAACAGCGTGATGTTGATCCCCGCCATCAGTTGGAATGTCGAGCCGTTATGCTCCAGGACTTTCCCTTCGATGTACGGATGGCTGTAGCCCAGCCGCGTCTCGATGCCGCCGAGCAGATCCCAACCGGTGTCGGTGTTGCTCGTGCTGCCGGCGTGCGCGCGCAGGGCGTTCACACCGCCGCCCACATAGAGCTGCAGCGGCTGGCCCGGCTGCAGGCGCAGCTTGAGGTCGCCGTTGAAGCCGATCAGCGAGCCCGTATCCACGAAGTACACGTCGACCGACGGATACAGCTCCACGTAGCGGGAGAGCGGCAGCGAGATCTGCCCGCCCGCGAGCCCCACGTTGCGATCGAAGTCGTAGCCCGCGTGCGGGCCGATATGCGCGCGCTGCGCTCGAGCCGACGCCGCACACACGAGCAGCATGGCGAGCACCGCGAGAGTCTTCTTCATCGTATCCTCCGCTTCGAGGTCAGCCGCCGATACCCGCGAGCCCCACGCCGGGGTCCACGCGCCCCCGGACAGCCGACCGGGGCGCGCGTGACCGCGGTCACCGTGCCGCGGGCATCTCGCGGCCTTCCCGCGACCGGACTAGGTTCACGCACATGACGACCACGACCTGGATCAGCGTGATCATGGCGCGCGACCTGCGCGCCCTGCGGCGGGAGCTCGAAGCCTACCCGGACGAACGCGACATCTGGCGGGTGCAGCCCGGCATCAGCAACTCGGCGGGCAATCTGACCCTGCACCTCGCCGGCAACCTGCAGTACTTCATCGGCACCGTGCTCAACGGCACGGGCTACGTGCGCGACCGCGATGCCGAGTTCAACCGCCGCGACGTACCGCGCGCGGAGCTGTTGCGTCAGGTCGACGCCGCGATCGCCGCCGTGGCCCTGTTGTCACGCGTGAGCGACGCCGATCTGTCCAAGCCCTTTGCTCTACCGGTCGGCGGGGTCACGCTCGCGACCGGGGATTTCCTGATCCACCTCGCCGCCCACTTCACGTGGCACCTCGGCCAGGTGGACTATCACCGGCGCTTCTTCACGGGCGAGGCCGCACAGATTCGCGCCGTGCTGCCCAGCGAGCTGGCTTCGGCGCGACCGGTACCGAAAGCCTAAATTCAGGGGTAGTACGACCAGCCCCAAGGCCGGAGGTGTCTGATGCGTCGCCTGCCGTTCCTCCTCGCATTCGTGCTCACCGCGGCCCCCGCCGCGGCGCAGCAATCACCCCATGACAGTGTGCAGGGCGCCGTGCGCGTCGTCGACGTCCGCGCCCGCACCATCGAAGTCACGACCGCCGTCGGCATGGCGCTGCGCGTCGTCCGGCTGCGCGTGCCGCCGGAGACGCGCATCACGGCGGCGGGCGCGCCGCTCGCATTCGCGCAGCTCAAGCCCGGCGACATCATCCGTGTCTCGTTCGGCTCGCGGCCGGGCGGCTCCGTCGCCTATGCCATCGAGCGCGTTGGCCGGATGGAGGCGCCGCCGGGAGGTGGGCAGTGATCCGGCTCGCCGCCGTGGGACTGGCGGCGCTGGCCCTGGTCGCGTGCCGCAAACCACCCGCACCCGGCGATCCGCTCGCGGGCCTCTCGGCCGCCGAGCGGGCGCGCTTCGACAGTGGCAAAGTCGTGTTCGACAGCGTGTTCACGCCCGAGAAGGGGCTGGGACCGCTGTTCAACTCCACGGCGTGCGCCGAGTGCCACGAGGACCCGGTAGCCGGCGGCACGGGCGACGAAGTGGAGCGCCACGCGACGGCATTTCACCCGGATGCCACCGGCCGCGCCTGCGACGAGCTGGCGGGGTTGGGCGGACCGGTGTTCGAGAATCACACGACGCCGCTGCTCAAAGCCGCGCTGGGGATCGATAGCGAGCCGGTGCCGCCGCAAGCGACGGCCGTGGCGGCCCGCACGACGCCCTTTATTTTCGGCTTCGGCCTGCTCGACGCCGTGCCCGATTCCGTGATTCTCTCCTACGCCGATCCCGACGACCGCGATCACGACGGCATCTCGGGCCGCGTCAATCGCAACTTCGACGGCCGCATCGGCCGCTTCGGCCGCAAGGCGCTGGTGCCGACCCTGCTCGAGTTCAGCGAGGGCGCGCTCAATGCCGAGCAGGGCATCACCAGTCCCGCGGTGCCGGACGAGCCGACGGTGGGCGGCCAGCCGCTGCCCCCCAACACCGACCCGGCGCCGGACCCGGAATTGTCGCAGCGGCAGGTGGACATCCTCGATGCGTTCGTCCGGCTGCTCGCGCCGATCGCGCCGCTGAAGCTGTCGGGTGAGGCGCGCCGCGGCCGCGAGTTGTTCGCGCGCGTGGGTTGCAACCGCTGTCACATCCCGGCCCTGCCCACGGGCAACAACCCGAACCCGCACTTGGCGCATCGCGAAGTGCCGGCTTTCACCGACCTCCTGTTGCACGACATGGGGCCCGGCCTGGCCGATATCTGCATCGGGCTCGCGACGCCGTCGGAGTTCCGCACGGAGCCGTTGATGGGATTGCATCTGCGGTCCAAGTTCCTGCACGACGGCCGCGCGACGACGGTCGAACAGGCGATCGAGCAGCACGGCGGCGAAGCGACGGCCGCACGCGACCGCTTCGCCGGCCTCAGCGCGGCCGAGCGTGCCGCGCTGCTCGCCTACTTGAAGACGCTATAGGATCCGGTCGATCGCCTGCAGCTCGTCGGCGCTGAAGCGCCGATTGGCGAGCGCGCCCACCGCGTCGTCGATCTGCGCCACGCGGCTCGCGCCGATCAGCGCCGATGTGACTTCGGGATGGCGCAGCACCCACGCCAGCGCGAGCTGCGCCAGGGTCTGGCCGCGCGTTTTGGCGATCACCTGCAGTTGGCGCACCTTGGCGAGCTTCTCGTCGGTCACGTCGCTCCGCTTGAGGAAGCCCATGCCGCCCGCCGCGCGCGAGTCCGCCGGGATGCCGTTCAGGTAGCGGTCGGTCAGCAGGCCCTGCGCCAGCGGCGAGAACGGGATGCAGCCGATGCCCTCCTCGCGCAGTACCGGCAGCAAGCCGTTCTCGATGCCGCGGACCAGCATGCTGTACTTGGGCTGGTGAATGAAGCACGGCGTCCCCAGGCCCCGCAGCAGCGCCGCCGCGCGGCGCGTGTCCTCCGGCGAATACGACGAGATCCCCACGTACAGCGCCCGCCCCATGCGCACGATGTGGTCGAGCGCGCCCATCGTTTCTTCCATGGGCGTCTCGGGATCGGGCCGGTGGTGATAGAAGATGTCGACGTAGTCGAGGCCCAGGCGGCGCAGACTCTGATCCAGACTCGCCACCAGATACTTGCGGCTGCCGCCGTCGCCGTACGGCCCGGGCCACATGCGGTACCCGGCTTTGGTGGAGATGATGAGCTCGTCGCGCCGCCCGGCGAAGTCACGCCGCAGGATCCGTCCGAACGTCCGCTCGGCGGAGCCCGGGGGCGGGCCGTAGTTGTTCGCCAGATCGAAGTGGGTGATGCCGAGATCGAACGCGCGCCGCACCATCGCGCGCGCGTTGCGGTAGGAGTCGCCGCCGCCGAAGTTGTGCCACAGGCCTAACGAAACTGCGGGCAGGCGCACACCGCTCGCGCCCACTCGCTGGTAGGTCATGTCGGTCATGCGGGAGAATCTACTTCGCCGGGCGCGCCTCCGTCCGCTGCGCGATTACCTGCAGGAACGCGTCGAACACCCGGTCGGACCACCAGCCGCGACAGCGCGTCATCTCCTCCAACGCGCGCTCCGGCGTCTGCGCCGCCTGATAGGCCCGCTTGGACGTGAGCGCGTCGTAGACGTCCCAGATGCCCACGATCTGCGCGGCCAGCGGGATCTCGTCGCCCTTCAGACGGTCGGGGTAGCCCGAGCCGTCGTACTTCTCGTGGTGCCAGCGGATGATCTGCTTCAGGTCCCACGGGAAGTCGACGTTGGCGACCAGATCGATGCCCCACAGCGGGTGCATCCGGACCACCTCGAGCTCGTCATGGGTCAGCGGCCCCGGCTTCTTGAGGATCTCGTGCGGCACGCGGACCTTCCCCAAGTCGTGCAGGTAGGCGCCGAGCAGGATGGTGGTCTCCTCCTGCTCATCCAGCTCGAGCACGCGGGCCATCGCCACCGCATTCCGCGCCACGCGTTCGCAGTGACCGAACGTGTAGCTGTCGTTGGACTCGATCGACTGGCCCCAATTGCGGACCAGCGTCAGGTACGTCCCTTCCAGCTCCGCCACTTTGCCGCCGACATGGATCAGGTCCACGCGCGCGTCGAGCCGCCGGAACAACCGGTAGGCGGCATTCAGCAGGCGCAGCGCTTCCTGGTTGCGGCCCATTGCCTGGTACAGCAGCGCCAGCTCGCGCGAGGCCTCGGCCTCGCCCAACACGGAGCCCGCGGCCGTCGCCAACTCGATCGCCGAGCGCAGCCGCGACTCGGCCAGCGCGGGACGGTCCGTCTCGCGGTACACCATGCCGATCACCCGGTAGGCATCGGCCTTGGCGCCCTGCGCGCCCAGCTGGTCGAACACCGCGAGCGCCGCGTCCACGTTCTGCCGCGCGTTCTCGAAGCGCTGCCGCGCCACGTCGACTTCGGCTTGATTGACGAAACAGAGCCCGCGCAGATACGCGTCGCCCACCCGCTCCGCGATGATCAGGCTCTCGCTGAAGTAGCGGTCCGCTTCGTCGAACAGCTCGCGGTCGGCGCTGACCATGCCGAGGTTGTGATACGCGAGGGCGCACCCGTGCTGATCCCCGGAGAGGCGGTACGCCTCGAGCGAGCGGCCGTAATGCGTTTGCGCGCCGTCCAGATCACCCTGGATGTTCGCGAGCACCCCGAGGTTCTGCTCGGCGCGCGCGTGCAGCTCGCGCGTTTCACCGGCGAGGTCCAACGCCTCGAGGAAGTGCGTGCGGGCATCGGTGAGCGAGCCCGTCTCGATGTCGAGGCAGCCGAGCGTGTTCAGCGCTTCCGCCGCCAGGACGGTGTTGCCGATCTCCAGGGCCACCGCGTGACTGCGGCGGCACAGCTCGCGCGCCAGGGCCGATCCGTTGCGCTGATTGCGCAGCACCGCGAGGCGCCGCAACGCCTCCGCCAAGATCGCCCGTTCGCCGGTCCGCTCGGCACCCGCGATGGCCGCTTCGTAGCGTTCGATGGCCTCGGGCACGCACCCCGCCCGCTCGCTGGCGCGCGCTTCATGCAACAGATCCGCCGTGGGGCGGACCGTCGCGCGATTGCCTTGCGTGGAGCGGTGCAGCGAAGCGTCCGAGGTCATGGGCTCACCACGCCAGGGCGTACTCCGAGAAGTGCCGGATGCTGCCCGTGACGGTCTGGGACAGCACGTCGGGGACGGAGGGCAGGAAGTCGATGATGTTGAGCGAGTCGTCGACGTAGGCGATGTGTTGCGGCAGCAGCCAGCCCACGATGCCGCAGTTGGCGTAGCTCATCGTGAGCGACGCCTTCTGGTTGAAATGCAGACCCTGCGGCTGGAAGCGCACCGCGTTGATCGTGTCGGACGGCGCCACGGCCGTGATGGTCACGACCGAATCGAGCGCGCTGTCCGGAATGAATAGGCTATACGCGCCGACGTTGATCGTGCCGCCCTCCGGCCCCACGGTCTGCGTGACCGAATCGTACGGTAGCGGCGTGCACGTGACGAGGCTGAGTTTCGGCGACACAAAGCCGAACGTCAAGAACGCGTCGGGGCGCGGCTGGGTCGGGGATTGATCGCCGCAGCTCACGGCCGCGAACAAGGCGGCGCAGAACAGCGCTACTGGAACGAATCGCTTGGCCTTCATGGACTGACACTCCTGGTGTCGGATACGAGCCCGGGGGCCGAGATGCGCGGCGGGCCCGCCGGTTTGGGCGTGGCGGGCGCCTCGAAGCGGCGCACCCAGGGGGCGCCCGCCTCCGGTTTGCCGTCGCGCACGGCCGTGGTGGCCCGCGCCAGCAACGCGACGGGATCGATCGGCGAGTACTTCAAGTTCGTCACCGCCTCATAGCCCACGTGCAGAGTCTTGCCCGGGGTGAGCGCAGTCTTGCTTCCCTCATCGCACAACGTGTCGGCGACACGCCGCGCCAACTGCAGCGCGCCGACGTGGTCCGTGGCCGGCGCGATCACGGCGAATTCGCGCGGCCCCAGCTTGCCCACCACGTCGGAGACGCGGGCCGCCTGCGCCAACTGCGCCGCGGCGCTCACGTCGGCCGGATCGGCGTCGACGGCAAAGACGACGCACGCCAGCGCGCCGTGCGTGCGGGCCATGAGGGCGCCCAGCTCCCGCGCGCGCCGCGCCAGGCCGGTGCGGCTGTGCAAGCCGGTGGCCGGATCCATCGGCCCGTCCGCCAGAGCGGCGTCGATGTTCCGCTTCGCCTGCACGTAGGTCTGCAGCTTGAGGGTCAGCTCTTCGCCATCGGCCGGATAGCGCAGGAAGTCCCACGCGCCGGCGCGCAACGCGGTCACGCGCTGCTCGGGCGTCGGCTTCTGCGCCGCCATAATGAGGATCGGGACGTTGCGGCCTACGTGGGGATCGCTGCGGAACAGCCAGCAGGCATCACTGCCCGACATGTCCGGCAGGTCGGTGTCGAGGATGACGATGTCAGGCCGGATGTCGCGCGCCCATTCGAGGGCCAGCGTCCCGGTAGGCGGTTGGACGACGGAATACCCGTTAGCGTCGAGCACGTCCGCGAGAGAATGATCCCGCACGACGGCGATCAAGACGGCGGGTGAGGAAGTGGTGACCATAGGTACCGCGCACAGAATCGCAACAAACGGGCCGACGCTGTGGCGTCGCGGTCACGCGCTGTAAGTTGCTAACGAGGCACGACTTTGGGAGGCTGTGCACCGTCCGGAACGGACCGGATCGCACAATTGTTGGGCACGGCGTGTGGAGCAGCCGCCACACCTGCGGCGGCGAATCGGCGCGGAACTAGTGCCGCGACCCCCGGCTGCGGATCACTGCCGAACTCACCGCGCCGCCGCGCGACGACGTCGTGGGGAACGAAAACGTCCCCGACGAAGCGCGCGGTTGCACAAAGGTGCTGCCGGCACTGGTGCGTGGCCGGGCGAACGTCTGCGTGCCGTTCTGCTGCACGCGGGGCACCCGGTAGACCAGCGCTCCCGTACCAGTCCGGAGACTCGCCGGCGTGACGATCGTACCGGTCGCCTCCTGCCGCGGCGCCTCACTCGCATCGGTCATTGGCGTCGCCGTCGCCATTGGCCGCGCGCGCACGTAGCGCAGCGCCAGGGCCGAACGGCTGGCGGCGGTGGCCACGGGCGGCCGCTCCCCGGCACTACTGCGTACCGGCCGTCCCGGCACCAGCGGCAGTGTCGCAGCGACCGTCGTCGTCGTTTCGCGCGGGCGTGGTTCCACGCCCGGCGTGATCCCGCCGTGCCGTGGCGGCGTGAACGTCCGGCCACCCGGCCCGCGCGGCGGCACGCCCGGAGTCCCTACCACCGGACCGAGCCGTGGGATCGTGCGCGCCAGGAGCTGCTCCGGGGGCGCGCCGCAAATCGTCATCGGCGGGCACGGCGGTTGGCGATCGTCGAAGCGGCGATGCCGGAACCCGCGTCCCGTAATAATGAATAGGGGCGCATCCACGATCTGTGTGCCGATGAACGTGCAGTCGATGCACGTTTGCGGCGGCTGCATCTCCTGCTGCGGCGCGTAGGCGACCGTGTCCTGCGTTTGGGGCGAGGGAACGGCCTGCGGCTGCTGGGCGTATGCCGCCGGGCGGACCGTGTAGCTCAGGATGTCGTAGTTGAAGGCCCCATCCCCCAGCATCCGTTGCACGATGTCGGTCAACGCGCCCTCGCCGTCGGCGCCGCCCCACGACGCCACCAGCGCGTCGGGGTTCCAGCTCGCGTCGTGGGCGAATTCGTCGAACCAGATCGGACCCGAGGTCAGGGCGGCGAGGATCATGCCGCCGCCGTCCGGCTCCGCCAGCACGAAGGCGGGACGATCGCCGGGACTGCGGATCTCGTACTGGCCGGCGTGCACCCACGCCTCGGCCTTGGGACTCGCGGGGAACAACGGCTCGATGCGCCCGTCGGTGCGACGGTGCAGGACGATCAGGTTGCCGCTGGTGGCGGTCTGGACGTACACGCGGACCGGGAGGCCGCGGAACAACGGACTCGGCGTATCGATCCACACGTGCACCGGCCGCTCGTCCGCCGGAATCGTCGCGACGGGGGCCTGTGCTTGGACGAGCAACGCCACGAGAGACAGGATCATGGTGTCCTCACTTCGTGCCGAGGTCGATGCGCCCGATCCGGCCGGTGCCCGAGAGTGCCAGCCACAGCCGCGCCCGTGTGGAGTCGACCGCCATGTTCCGCACCGTCGCGCCCGGCGTCGGGATGGCGACTGTGGTCATGGCCTGCGTCCGCGGGTCGAACGTCACAATCTGATTGTTGTTACCCTCGTTGTACCAGATCCGCCCGTCGGGTGCGATGGCGATGCCGTACGGTCCGCTCCCCGCGCCCCCCGGCGAAGGAAACAGCCGCACCGCCCCCGTCCTGGGATCGAGCCGGCCGAGGCGCCCGCCGACGTTGTCGGTGAACCAGACGACGCCCTGGGCGTCCACGACCAGCCGCCGCGGACGGGCCGTGGAATCGGGTATCGGGAACAGGCGGATGGTGCCGTTCGCCGGGTCGATCCGGCCGATGTTATTCGTGCCGAACAAGGCGATCCACAGGCCGCCGTCGGGGCCCGCGACCAGTCCGTAGGGACGCGCGCGTGCTTCCCGCACGGCGTACAGCACCGCGACGCCGGTCACAGGATCGAGCACGCCGTACAGGTCGGCGCCCTGGGAGGTGAACCAGAGCTTGCCCTGGTGCCACAGCGGCGTGTGCGGATCCCGGGCCGCGGGAGGGAGCGTGTACTCCTTTATAGAGTCGGTCGCCGGATCGAGGCGGCCGATTTTGCCCTTGGCGTTTTCGGTGAACCACACACCGCCATCGGGAGCCACGATGATGCCGTGCGGGCCCGATTGCTCCGTGGGCGTCTTGAAGTCGCTGAATTGGCCGGTCGCGGGATCGAAGCGCCCGATGTGGCTCGTGGCCTGGTCGGTGTACCAGACGATGCCGTCCGGCCCCACCGCGGGGTCGTGCGGGAACGCGCCGTTGCGGGGGATCTGGTACTCGACGACCGTGGGGGCGGGCGCGGTGAACGCCGCGCTGAGGGCGACGGGAATAGCCGTACGAATGAAAGCCAAGCGGCGCATGGGTGCCTCCCGGGTGCTATGGCGAATCTCACCCCTGATGACGGGGGCGGCAACCCTCCGGCTGAATCACGTGTCCAACCGACGGCGTAGTAGCGCAACCGAACTCATACCACAGGCCGGATCATGCTTCCGTTGCTGGCAGTCGTCGGTCTCTTGCAGACGTCCCAGATGGCCGCGGTGCCGCGCAGCGGCGACACGCCGCACGCGGCCCCGGCCAACATGACCACCGCGGTGCGCGCGGCCGTGGCGCCGGCCATCGACGCCAGCGACGCCGACGCCGTGTGGGCCACGGCCACTCCGATCACCGCGTTTCGGCAATGGCGGCCCACCGAAGACGGCGAGCCGCGCTTCGCCACGCAGGCGAAGATCGCCTACGACGCCGCGAACCTCTACGTCTTCGTGCGCGCGTTCGACCCCCATCCCGACAGCATCCAGAAGATCCTCTCGCGGCGCGACAGCTGGACCTCCTCGGACATGATCTGGGTGATGGTCGACTCCTACCACGATCACCGCACCGGGTATGAGTTCGGCGTGAACGCCGCGGGCGTGAAGCTGGACATGGCCGTCTACGACGACGGCAACGAAGACCAGGCGTGGGACGGCGTCTGGGATGTGGCGACCAAGGTCGATTCGCTGGGGTGGACGGCCGAGTTCCGCATTCCCCTCTCGCAGATGCGCTATACCGCCGACCGCGAGCACACGTTCGGGATCATGTTGCTGCGCGACATCTATCGGTACAGCGAGCGCCTCAGCTGGCCGCTGTTGCGGCAGTCGAAGGTGGGCTGGGTATCGCAGTTCGGACACGTCTCGGGCCTCGACGACCTCGACGCGCCGCGGCGGCTCGAGGCCGCGCCCTACCTCGTGACCAAGAACGCGTCGCGCATCGTCAACAACGCGTTCACGCGCGCGTCCGACGTGACCATCGGCGGCGATCTCAAGTACCGCGTGGCGAGCAATCTGACGCTTGACGCCACGGTCAATCCGGACTTCGGTCAGGTCGAGAGCGATCCGGCTGTGCTGAATCTCACGGCGTACG
>DATLWA010000138.1:0-2418 GCA_035576905.1 Gemmatimonadales bacterium | reverse complement strand
CTCGACCGGCAACCCCACGGGGCCGACGGTGGTCTCGACGGTCGCCGGCCGGCGCAACTACACCGATCTCTTCCCCAGCGTGCAGCTGCGCTACGCGTTGAGCGACGCGGCCAACGTGCGGCTCGCCGTAACGCGCGGCATCGCCCGGCCCAACTATGGCGATATCGCGCCGCACCTCTCGGGCGAAGTGTGCAACGGCTGTCAGTTCCAGTTCGGCAACCTGTCCGCGGGCAATCCCGACTTGAAGCCGCAGCGCGCGTGGAGCATCGATGCACTCGCCGAGGATTATCTGTCGCGCGCGGGCGTACTCACGGGCGGCGTGTTCTTCAAACACATCACCGACTTCATCTACGACCGTGAGTTCGTCTATAACGGGCCCGCCACGCAGTTCGCGGGTTACTACGGCACCGAACCCGCGAACGGCGGCAGCGGATCCCTGTGGGGCATTGAGGTGGATTACGCCCAGCGTCTCGGCCGTCTTCCCGGCGCGCTGGCGGGTCTGGGCTTCGATGTGAACTGGACGCACGTGCACTCGAGCGCACAGCTCCTCGCCGACACGGCGACCAGCGCCGGTACGCTGGGGCATCCCGTCGCCCGCACGGTCGCGCTGCCGCGCCAGGCGCCGAACGTGGCGAACGTCGCGCTTACGTACGAGTTCGACGGCGTCGTCGCCCGCGCCGCGTGGCAGTATCAGGGCGCGAATATCGCGGGCTACGGCGACGGCACGAAGACCGCGGGGGGCGACACGTACTTCACGGCGCATTCGCAGATCGACGCGTCCATTATCGTGAGTGTGACGCCCGCGGCTTCGGTGCAGGTGCAGGGACTCGACTTGAACAATGCGACGTTCGGGTTCTTCAACGGCGCGCCCGGCGCCGAGTACGGCATTCAACGCGAGTACTACGGCCGGACGGTCATTGTTGGATTGAAGTATGGCTTCTGATCGAGCGTGGATGCGTCGCGCCGCAGCGCTGGTAAGCGGCGCGGTGGCAGCAGCGGGCATCGCGGGTGCGCAGGCGGCGCCCGCGAGGCCCACGCTGGTGGTGTTGATCGCCGTGGATCAAATGCGGGGCGACTACTTGGGCCGCTGGGGAACCCAATGGAACGGCGGCTTTGCCCGCTTCTGGAACCGCGGCACCGTGTACGAGCGCGGCCGCCAGGATCACGCCTCGACCGAGACCGCGCCCGGGCATTCTACGATGCTATCGGGGCGCGAGCCGGCCAGCACTGGTATCGTGTTGAACAGTCGCGGCGTGCCCGACCCGCTGTCGCCCGTGCTCGGCATGACGGATCCGGTGGGCGCGTCACCGCGGCGCTTCCAGGGCAGCACGCTGTACGACTGGATGCTGGCGCGCGACCCCGGTGCGCGCGTTTTATCGGTGTCACGCAAGGATCGTGGTGCCATTCTCCCCGTCGGCCGCGCGCGCGGGGATGTGTACTGGTACGCGGGCGGGCAGTTCACCACGAGCAGGTACTACGCCGACACGCTCCCCACCTGGGTGCGCGTCTTCAACGCGCGCGGCGGTGTGGCGCGGCTCGCGGGCACGACGTGGAACCTGCTGCGCCCCGCGGCCGACTACGCCGAACCCGACAGCGAGCCGTTCGAGAACGCCTGGGCCGACGTCACGTTCCCACACCAACTTCCCGACCAGGCGCTCATCGCGACGCGGGTAACCGCCTACCCCTGGATGGATTCCCTGACGCTGGCGCTCGCTCTCGACGGCGTCGGCACCTTGGGCTTGGGCCGGCGCGCGAGCCCCGACCTCCTGGTCGTGAGCCTGTCCACCACCGATGCGGTGGGACACGCGTTCGGACCGGACTCGCGTGAGATCCACGACCAGCTGCTGCGCGTGGATCTGTGGCTGGGCCAGTTCTTTGACTCACTCGCGAAACTCGTGCCCGCCGGCATGGTCGTGGCGCTCACGGGCGATCACGGCGTCTCGGCGCTGCCCGAGTACACAGTGCTCGTGCGCCATCAGCCCGGCGGGCGCGTGTGGCTGGGCGGACTGGGTGCCGCACTCCAGACCGCATTGGGAGCGCGGTATCACGCGGACTTCGGATTGACCTTCGAAAACGGATTGCTCTCAGCGGACGTGGATGCTCTGCGCGCGCGCGGGATCGACATGGACAGTCTTGCCGCAGCACTCGCTCGCCAAGCGGGGGCCGTCAATGGCGTCGGGCGCGTGTTCACCCCGGCCGCTCTCGCCGCCGCGAGCGCGAGTGACGCTGCAGCGGGCCTGTGGAAACGGTTGCTACCGCCGGGCTATGGGTGGCTGCTGTGTGCCACGACCAAGCCGGGTTATGTGTGGTCCGGGGGCGGCACGAGCGCGGAGCACGGCGCTGGGGATTCGGACGACGTCTCGGTGCCGGTCGCATTCTGGGGCGCAGGGATCCCGGCGCAGCGGCTCGACCGGGCGG
>DATLWA010000137.1:0-7789 GCA_035576905.1 Gemmatimonadales bacterium | reverse complement strand
CGCGACGTGGCCGGTGCCCGGCGGCGGCAGTCCCGACATGGGCAACGTCACCGCCGATGGCAAGGAGCTGTGGTTGTCGGGACGCTACGACGGCGAGGTGTATGTGTTCGCCACGGCGACGGGCGCGTTGACGCACCGCATCAAGGTGGGACGCGGACCACACGGACTCACGGTCTGGCCGCAGCCGGGACGCTACTCGCTGGGACACACCGGAAACATGCGATAGCCATTGACTTTTCGGCCGGCCGCGTTAGGGTTGTTGCAGGAAGTCGCATCTCGGGGTTCGCGTCCGTCGGCGCAGCGTATGTCTGAACGACGTGAGGCTAAGATCTTCGGTGGTGCGGCTTTTTCTTTTTCAGTCCTTTTGTGCGTTTGGAGTGTATGTACGGAATGCAGGGTCGTCAGTCACACGTGAGGACGCTCGGTACGGGGGCCCGGAGGGCGGCATGAGCCGCTAACGCTCCGGACCGCGGAGCGATCGTTATCGCCCCACTCGTGCCGCGCGCGAGGGGGCGATTTCGTTTTCCGGCATCCACCACAAGGAGCGACCATGCAAGCGACCGATTATTTCGTGGTGTGCTCGCACAACGCGCACTGGGTGGTGAGCCTCGAGATGGCGCGCTTCGTCGAAGGCTGTCTCGACCGGCGGCCGCCGCCGCGCTGGGTCCGGTTCGTGGACCTGAGCGGCGCGCGGATCCGCCTGCGCAGCGAGCGCATCGAGTCGGTGGAGCAATGCACCGCGGAGCAACGCGCGGTGCGGCGCGCGCTGGAGCGCAGCGCGCGCGAAGAGCGCAACGCCGACGGGCCGTCGGCGCAGGACGAAGAGGTCTGCTAGCGGCCCGAGCGGATCCGGGCCCGCTGGATCGAGTCGTTGGTCTGCAGCGCCCGCGACGGCGGCCAGCGGTAGTACAGCATCAGGCAGGAGCTGACGCTGGTCTTGGTCTGGCCCACGCACCGGCGCACGTCGCTGCGGTGCGCCACGTCGCCGGCGTGCCAGGCCGAGTCGGCGGCCACGGTGGCCATCTGCGTGGTCCAGCCGAGACTCTCGAGGCACGCGGCCACGTCGTCGTCGCTCTTGCACTGGTTGACCTGCTTGCGGTGCAGGCCGAGGTCGGCGCGATTGATCGAATCGAGACGCACGTTGGCGATGCTGTCGATCTCGTGCTGGCGCGACCGCGCCGCGCGCTCCGCGTCACTCGTCGGCCAGCTGTGGTCGGTTTCGAGGCACAGCGCCATTTCGGGCGCCTGGGGATGGATCGCGCTGCAGGCCAGCACGTCCTTGCGCCTGGCCGCGGCGGACTTCACACGGAAACACGCGGTGGCCAGAACTGCGCCGCCCGCGAGGGCGATGACTACGGTCGATACCCGCATGAACGGCTCCTCCGGAGGACGGGGGAAAACTGCCATATAAAAGGATAAGGGGAAGGGGCGCGCCGGCGGGGCGAAACCCCGGCCGCCTGGTGGCGGTAGTCTGCGGGATATGATCATTCGGACGCCGTCACTCGCCCTCGCCGCCATACTCGTCTTCGCTGCCGCCGGTCACGCACAGGATTGGGATTCGGATGGACACGGACCGCCGCCCACCTGGCACGTCAACCTCGCGATTCACAACACCGGCCTCTCGATCGGCAACTCGACCACCTTCACCGGCCTGCGCCTCAACTGGCGGGATTACCGGCTCGACCGCATTCACGGCATCAACGTCACACTGTGGAAGCCGGCCGATCACGTCGGCGGCGAGATCACGGGCGTCGCCACCGGCCTGTTCGGCCCCGGCGCGGGCCGGCTGCGCGGCCTCGCGGTGGGTCCGCTCGCCGTGATCGCCGAAGATGGGTTGACCGGGATCGGCGTCAGCGGACTCGCGGTGGTGACGGGCGGGCGTTCACGCGGCATCGTCGTGGGAGGGCTCGCCACCGTCGCCGGCGGCAGCACGACCGGTATCAGCATCGGCGGGCTGGCGCTGGTGGCGGGTGGCGACACGCGCGGCTTGAACGTGGGCGGGCTCGCGGTGGTGGGTGGTGGCAATGTGACGGGAGTGAACCTCGGCGGGCTGGCGATCGTGTCGGGCGGGCGGCTGCATGGCATCAACCTCGGCGGTTTGGCGGCCGTATCGGGTCAAGGGATGCGTGGGCTGAACATCGGCGGGCTCGCGACGGTGTCGGGCCAGGAGCTGGTCGGCATCAACGTCAGCGGGCTGGCGGCGGTCTCTGGTCAGGACATGCGCGGCCTCAATGTGAGCGGTCTCGCGACCGTGTCGGGTCAGGACATGCGCGGGATCAACGTGGGCGGGCTGGCGCTGGTGAGCGGGGCGGACCTGCGCTGGGTGAACATCGGCGGACTGGCGGTGGTGGGCGGAACGATCGACGGCGTGAGTCTCAGCGCCGGCGCGGTCGAGACGGGAACCCTGCGGGGACTGGCTGTGGGCGGCTACCGAGTGAAAGCCCGTGAGGCCCAAGGCTTCTTCGCGTCGGCGCTGTACACGCGGACGCGCTACCTCACTGGGGTCGCGGTGGCGCCGTACAACCGGGTGCGGACGTTACAGGTGGGACTCGCCATCGGTGTGGTGAACGACGCGCAGGAGCTGCATGGCGTGCAGATCGGCGTCGTCAACATCGCGAGAAACAACCGCGGCTGGAAGCGAGTCCTGCCCGTTCTCAATCTGCACTTATAGCAACACCACAAACACATCGTACAAGGCGTGCGTCCACGCCGTGATGCCGAAGCCACGCGTCACGTAGAGGGCGCTGAAGAACACGCCCATCAGGGCCCGGAAGAGAAACGAGTAGGTGCCGAAGCGATCGCCGTACGGACCCACATAATGGAAGAGTGAGAAGACGGTGGCGCCGACCAACACGGCCACCGCCCCGGCGAGGCCCGGCTGCCACCCCAGCACGCGCCGGCCGAACCAGGCGAGGCAGCCCACCAGGATCACCCGGAAGAGCAGCTCTTCATAGAGGCCGGCGCCGAGCGACAGCATCAGGCGCGCCGGGACACTCAGGGTTTCGAGCTGCGGCGCGCCCGCCAGGAGGCCGGGGTGCACGAGCCGCGCAGTCAGCCCGCTCACCAGCACGCCCGACACCAGCGCGAGCGTGGCCGCTTCGAGCAGCATGAACGCGAAGAACGCGGTGCGGACGGGGCCGTGGGCGCGGAGATCCCGGGCGGCGAGCCACAAGCCCAACGCGATCAGCAATCCCATCAACACGAGCGGTCCGCGCCAGCCGAACAGCGCGAGAAACGGCGAATCGAGGATCACCTCGGCGGCGTTGCGCACGCCCATCGGGCCCGCGATCGCCGCCGCCATCACCTCGTAGGTGACGAACAGCGGCAGTGCGACGATCACGCTGTAGCGCGGCGCGCGGGTGGCGTTCCAGTAGGTTTTCAGCATGCGGGCGGGAAAGTAATCAGGTCGTGGTGCGGGCGGCGGCTGCGAAGCGCGCGACGATGTCCCCGGCGGGCTCGATGCGGTCGATCCCCGCGACGCTCTTGCCCGCCTGCCAGTAGTCCTTGGACGACGTGCCCTCGAGCGACCCGCGCTTCAGGCTCCAAATGGAACGCAACGCGTACACGGTGCGCATCAGGTGCTTGGTGCGCGGGTGTCGCAGCAGCCAGCGCGCGATCGCGCCCGCGCGGGTGCCGACGCGATCCACGTACGGCGTGCGGATCACCGCCAACGGGACGCCCGTGACGCGCTCGGTGAGCACGATGTCGTCCTCATCGGCGGCGACGATCGCCTCCTTGTAGTCGGCGTGGGCGCGGCACTCCGTTGTGGCGATGAAGCGCGTGCCCATCTGCACGCCGGCGTAACCCAGGCGCAGCGCGGCGACGAAGTCCGCGGCCGCGCCCACGCCGCCGGCGCAGACCAGGGGCACGCCGAGATCGCCCAGCTCGGCGATCAACTGCGCGGCGCTTCTGGCGCCGGCATGGCCGCCCGCGCGGTTGTTGACGGCGATCAAGCCGCGGACGCCGGACTCGAGGCCCTTGAGCGCCCACTTGCGCTCGGTCACGTCGTGGTAGACCACGCCGCCCAGCGGCGTGACGCGGTCCACCACCCAGCGCGGTTTGCCGAGCGAGGTCACGAAGAAGCGCACGCCTTCCTCGAGCGCGATGTCCAGCCACTGCCGCATGCGATCGAGGTAGCGCTGCGACGACTGCTCGATCAGCACGTTCATGCCGATCGGCTTGTCGGTGAGGCGGCGGATCAACCGCAGGCCTTCACGGAAGTCGTGTCCGTGGACGTAGGTGAGCGACAGCGGCTGGACGATGCCGATGCCGCCCGCCGCCGACACCGCCGCCACGAGCTCGGGATTGGAGCATGGGTACATGGCGCCGCAAATCAGCGGCACCGCGACACGGGCGTCGCGCGCGAGCGGGGTATCGAGCGTCACGCGCTGGGCGCGGGGCCGAGCCGCCAGGTGACGGTGGCGCGGGCCACGACGTCGCCCGCGGCATCCGTGACCACGGACTCGAAGTCGTGCTCCGCTTCCGCGGACACAGCGGGAACGGTGAACCGCGCCTCGGCCACGAGCGGGCCGCGCGCCTTCTTGAGGTAGCGGATGGACAACGCGGTGACGATGCCGCGCGCGCCGTCAGGCAACCCCACGGTCATGGCGAGCCCGCTCACCAGCTCCGCGACGTTGGCGAGCGCGATGGCGTGGACCGAGTGCAGATGATTGCGGACGCCGCGGCGATCGGCGATGCGCACGCGGGCAAATCCCGGCGCGAGCTCGAGCACGAGCGGTCGCACGGTGCCGGAGTAGGGCACCATCCAGCGGAGCAGCCAGGAAAACAGGCGCCGGCCGCCGGGCAGGGGACGGAGCCGCGCCCACAGGGCGCGCACGCGGGTGCCGGGGGAAGACATGGCGCGGATGGTAGCCCGGGGGGGCGCGCCGCGCCAGACGAAACGCCGCCCGGCCGCCGCCCGTAGAGCCCGGCCATGAGCGACGATTTTGCCGTCCTTCTCTTCTTTTTCGGAATCTCCGTCACCGCCAACATCGCGCTGGCCGCCGGGTTGTTGAGCAGCCGGCGCCGGGTGCGGCGGCTCGAGGAGCGGATCTTGAATCACAACCACGACGACCGCACCGACCGCCTGGAGCAGGTAGTGGAAGGGCTGACGGTGCAGATCGACCAGATCACCAGCGCGCAGGAGTTCCTCAGCCGCGTGATCACCAACCGCCTGGAGAAGCCGCACGGGGTCGTGCCCAAGGTGGTCACACCGCGCTAAGTTCCATCCTCCGACATCACCTCCGAGAAGACGATGAGCCGTATCAAGGGAAAGCTTGCCCTGATCACCGGGGCGAGCGCGGGGATCGGGCTGGCGTGCGCGCGGCGCTTCGCGGCGGACGGCGCCAATCTCGTCTTGTGGGCGCGGCGTGGCGACCGGCTGGAAGAGGTCTCCGCCGAGCTGTCCCAACGCGGCGTGCGCGTGCTCACCGACGTGGTGGATGTGCGCGACCGCGCGGCGGTGAATCGGGCGGCCGAGACGCTGCTCAAGACGGGGGCGGTGCCGGACATCCTCTTGAATAACGCCGGGCTCGCGGCGGGTCTCGCCAAGCTGCAGGATGGCGACCCGGAGGACTGGGACCGGATGATCGACACCAATCTTAAGGGCCTGCTCAACGTGAGCCGCGCGTTTCTCCCCGCGATGGTGGCCCGCGGCACGGGGCACGTGGTGAACATCGGCAGCACGGCCGGCCACCAGGTGTACCAGATGGGCAATGTCTACAACGCGACCAAGTTCGGCGTGCGCGCCCTGACGGAGGGGATGAACCTCGACGTGGCGGGCACCAAGATCCGCGTGTCGAGCGTGGATCCGGGGCACGTCGAGACCGAGTTCGCCACGGTGCGGTTCCACGGCGACCAGGCCAAGGCGAAGGCGGTCTACGAGGGATTCCGGCCGCTTGCGCCCGAGGACGTCGCCGACACGATTGGCTACGTCGTGAATCTGCCCGAGCACGTCAACATCCTGGATCTCATTATCGTCCCGTCGCAACAGCGCAGCGTCCATCTGATCGATCGCACCGGCCGGTGAGGCCGGCGCCTGCAACCCGGGCGCGGCCGCTGCCGTACTAACCCGGATGCTGCTCGCCCTCGTCGCCGCCGTCGCATTACAGGCCGTCCCCCCGCAAGACACGTCCGGCGCGTACCTCGATCCCGGCGCGCGCGAGCTGGTGCGCCAGGCGCGGCTGCGCCGCGAGACGTCGGCGCGGCAGATCGCGGGCTATCACGTGGTCGCCAAGGAGCGCATCTCGCTGGGGCTGCGGGCGCTGCGCTTCGACCGGCTGCTCTACCGGCGCGAGCTGGCGGCGCATATCAGCTGGCATCGCGACGCCCCCGACACCGTGACGATGGATGGCGCGCGCGAGGCGATTCCCATCGCGCTCTCCAGAGTGCAGGTGCCCGAAGATCTGAAAAGCGACGCGCCCGACCTGGCGTTCGATCCCGCGAACGAGCGCATCGGGTCGGGGCTGTCCGAATCGAGCTACGTGCGCCATCCGCTCGCCGCAACCGGCGAGCGCGACTATCGCTTCCAGTCGGGTGATACCACCGCCATCACGCTGCCCACCGGCAAGACAGTGCGCCTGTACGAGCTGCGGGTGATCCCGCGGCGCGACGAGTTCCGATTGCTGGCGGGCTCGTTCTGGTTCGAGGGGGATTCGTTCTCGGTGGTGCGCGCCATCTTCCGGCCGGCGCGCGCCTTCGATCTGGATCGCGACGTCGACTCCACCGATCAAGACCCCGAGCAGAACGACATTCCCGGATTTCTGAAGCCGATCCGGGTGGAAGTCCGCTACATCACGATCGAATACGCGCTGTGGGACGGCCGCTGGTGGCTGCCGCGCCTGCTCGCGATGGACGGCGTCGCGACGATGGGCTCGTTCCTCGAGGCGCCGCTCAAGTTCGAGCGGACGTATGCGGATTACATAGTCGAAGGGGACACCGGCGCTTCCGGGCCGCAGGTGGCGGTGGCGGCCGACGATTCCGCAAAGGTCGCGTGCGAGGGACGGGCCAACTGCCACTGCGAAGCCCATCGCTGTCGCGCGGTGACGGTCATCGTACCCACCGACACCGCCGCCTTGCTCGCGAGCCCCGCGCTGCCGCCGTCGATTCTCGATAACGGCGAGGGTCTGATGACCGGCAGCGAGCTGACGGAGCTGGGGGAACGGCTGCGGCTGCTCCCGCAGGCGCCGTGGCAGCCCCACAAGCCGTCCTTCAACTGGGGGCTGGGCCGCGCGGGCCTGATCCGGTTCAACCGGGTGGAGGGGCTCGCATTGGGCGCCCGCAGCGAGTGGTCGCTGAGCCGGGTGACGCTCGACGGCACGGCGCGAGTCGCGTTGTCCGACGGCCAGCCCGATCTCGAGCTGGGCCTGGCCCGCACGAGCTCGGACAATCGCTTCCGGCTGGCGTTCTACCGGCGGCTCAACGGCGTGGATCCCGCGGCGCGCTCGCTGGGGTTCGGGAATTCGGCCAACGCGTTGTTCCTGGGCCGCGACGACGGCGACTACTTCCGGTCGCAGGGCGTGGACCTCGTGGTGCGGCCCGCGGGCTCGACCACGCAGCTGTTTGCGCTGCGGCTGTTCGCCGAGCACCAGTTCGCGGCGCCGACGCGCACCGATCTGTCGTTCCCGCACCTGATCCATTCCAGCCATGTGTTCCGGCCCGGCATCGCGGTGCAGGAGACGGACGAGGTCGGGTTGGCACTGGGGCTCAAGGGCGCCACATCGGTGGGCGGGAAGGGCGCGCGCGTGGGGGTCGACGTGTCGCTCGATGCGTCGGTCGGCCGGTTCGCGTT
>DATLWA010000136.1:0-3160 GCA_035576905.1 Gemmatimonadales bacterium | reverse complement strand
GGTGCAGAACGTGGTGACGGCGGCGAAAGTCCTGGCGCTGGGCGGCGTAGTATTGATCGCCTTCGCGAAGGGTACGGGCGCGGGATGGCACGGCGCGCTGCCCAATGCGCCGCTCGGCGTCGCGGTGTGGCCCGCGCTGGCCGTCGCGTTTCAGTCGGTCTTGTGGACCTATTACGGCTATCCCGACGCCGCGAAAATTGCCGAAGAAGTGGTGGACCCGGGGCGGACGTTGCCGCGGGTGTTTCTCGGCGGTATCGCCATCTCGGCGGCGCTCTACCTCTTATTGAACGCCGCGTTCTTGAGTGTGCTGGCGATCGACCAGGTGGCGAGCTCGAAGCTCGTCGCCGCGGACGTCGCCACGGCGATTTTCGGCGCGCGGGGCGGTGCCGTGATCGCGGCGCTGGCGCTGTTGGTCGTGCTCGCCTCGCTCAACGGCAACGTGTTCGTGACGCCGCGGGTGCTCTTCGGTCTGGCGCGCGAAGGATTGGGGCCTGCTGTGCTGGCGCGGGTGAATGCGGGCGGGACGCCGTGGGTGGCGATGTTGCTCGTGGGAGTCGTCGCCGCGGCGCTCGCGGCCAGCGGCACATTCGAGAAGCTGCTCGGTCTCTCGATCACGATGATTCTCGTGATCGACAGCTGGACGATTCTGGCGCTGTTTCCGTTACGGAAAAAAGAGCCGATGGCGCCGTTCCGGGTACCAGCGTTTCCAGTCGTCCCGATCGTATTCGTGGGAGTCTATGCGGTGCTCTTCTTCGGAAGCTTGCGCGCTCAACCAGGGGTCACGCTGTCTGCACTGGGAGTGATCGGCGTTGCGTTTCTCGTTAGCCTTCTTCTTCCAGTCCCTCAATCCGATGCATCTCGCGTTCGCTGGGTCTCACGTTCCCCGGACGATACATAACGACCCGCGCCCGCTCGAGCGTAATGAGGCCGCCGCCGATCATCTCGTCGAGATCGGGTAGCACCTTCTGAATCGCCTCTTCGGTCTCCACGACCTCGATGATGATCGGCAGGTCGAGCGAGAGGCGGAGAATCTTGTCGGTGTGTACGGTGCTGCTCGCGCCGAATCCCGCCACGCCGCGCAGCACGGTGGCGCCCGCGAGTCCTTTGGCGCGCAAGCGCTCGACCAGCGCGTCGTACAACGGCTTGCCCTGATACTTGTCGCTCTCGCCGATGAAGATGCGCATCAGGGTGCGCTCGCCTTTGAAGCGGTGCGTCATGGGAGCCTCACAGGAGTCTGTTCGCCAACAGCGTGCCGCACACCACCGCCAGCAAGCAGCCGAGCACCGTGCCGCCGACGTACAAACCGGCGTACCAGTATTTACCGTCGCCGAGCAGGCGGACGCTTTCGTAGCTGAACGTGCTCATCGTGGTGAACGCGCCGCAGAAGCCGACGGTGAGCGCCGCGCGCCATTCGGGCGTGATCACCGTGGCGCCCGTCGCGAGCCGCAGGATGAAGCCGATCAACAGTGAACCGAGGAGATTGATCGCCAGCGTGCCGAACGGGAAAGCCGCGCCGGCACGGTGCTGGATCCAGCCTTCGAGGTAGTAGCGGGCCAGAGTGCCGATCACGCCGCCGGCGGCGATGTAGAGGACAGTCACGGAGAAGAAGATAACCGTCTATCTTTCCCCCGTGCCCCTCATCGCCATCAGCCAATTCCGCCCCGCCAAGGGCGAATACGCGGCGAATATCGCGCGCATCGCCGACGTGATCGCGCAGGCGGCGGCGCTCGACGGCAAGCCCGACCTGGTCGTGTTCCCCGAGACCGCCACGTCGGGCTATTTCGTGGAAGGCGGCGTGAAGGAGTTGGCCGTCACCGCCGGCACGCTGGCCCGCGACCTGGGCGCCGCGTACTCGGGGCCCGCGATCGACGTCGCCGTGGGCTTCTACGAGCTGTTCCAGAACCACTTTTTCAATTCGTGCCTGTATGTGACGCTAGGTGGCAAACAACCTGAGATCCGCCACGTCCACCGCAAAGTCTTCCTGCCGACCTACGGCGTGTTCGACGAAGAGCGCTTCGTGGACCGCGGCCAGGACGGCGTGCGCGCGTTCGACACGGCGTGGGGCCGGGTGGCGATTCTGATCTGTGAAGACGCCTGGCATTCGCTCGCCGCGACCATCGCCGCGCTGGACGGCGCGCAGGTGATCCTCGTGCCGTCGGCGTCGCCGGCGCGCGGCTCGGACACGGACGAAGAAGGCGCGAAGCTCCCTGCCAGCATGGTGCGCTGGGAGCGCGTGGTGCAGGGCATCGCGGAAGAGCACGGCGTGTTCGTGGTGCTCGCCAATCTGGTGGGCTTCGAGGGCGGCAAGGGGTTCCCCGGCGCGTCGGCCGTGTTCGATCCGGCAGGCGAGCTGGTGGTGCGCGGGCCGCTGTTCGAAGAGGCCCTGGTCACGGCGGACCTCGATTTCGACTTGATCACCCACGCGCGCGCCGATTCGCCGCTGCTGTCGGATTTGCAGAACACGGTGCCCACACTCATCAAGGGCCTCGCGAAGGAAGGCGCGAAGGGCAAGAGCGCCGTCAAGTTCGACGCGGCGAGCAACGGCACTCAAGTAACGGCGCACCGCGGACCGCGCACCCCGCCGCCGCATGTGGTCCGTCGAGCCGCTGGCGACGCAGACCCCCTCCGCATCGATCCCGCGCTCGCGCAGCAATGGCTCGTCGCCTTTCTCAAAGACGAAGTCGCCACGCGCCGCAAGTTCACCAAGGGCATCGTCGGGATCTCGGGCGGCGTCGACTCCGCGCTCACCGCGCATCTCGCCGTCAAAGCCCTGGGCAAGGACAACGTCATCGGCGTGCGCATGCCGTATCGCACGTCGAGCCCCGAGTCGCTGACGCACGCGCAGCTGGTGATCGACAAGCTCGGCATCCCGTCCGTCACGGTGGATATCTCGGACGCCGTCGATGGCTACTTGAAGAGCTTTCCCGACGCCGACGCCACGCGCCGCGGCAACGTGATGGCGCGCGAACGCATGATTGTTCTCTTCGACTTGTCGGCCAAGCACCGTGCCCTGCCCCTGGGCACCGGCAACAAGTCGGAGCGGCTGCTCGGCTATTTCACCTGGCACGCCGACGACACGCCGCCCGTGAATCCATTGGGCGACCTGTTCAAGACGCAGGTGTGGGCGCTGGCGCGCCACGTCGGCGTTCCGGAGATCATT
>DATLWA010000135.1:0-2621 GCA_035576905.1 Gemmatimonadales bacterium | reverse complement strand
CGCCAAGAAGTACACGACGCCGCCGACGGATGAGTCGGTGATCGTCGGACCCACCGGCGGACTCGCGAACGTCTTCGTCTACGTGAAGGCCGGGCTCCCGGCGGGCGCGACCTATCCCGCTCCGGCGACGCCGGTGGAGATCGACCAGGACGGCTGCCGCTACCATCCGCACGTGCTGGGCATCATGGTGGGCCAGACCCTGGCGATCAAGAACGCCGACGGCATTCTCCACAACATCAAGGCGAAGGCCGTCAAGAACCGGCCCTTTAACGTCAGCCAGCCGACATCGATGACCACGCCGCGCAGCTTCACGGCGCCCGAAGTGATGGTCCCGCTGGAGTGCAACGTGCACGGCTGGATGCACGCCTGGCTCGCCGTGCTGCCGCATCCGTTCTACGCCGTCACCGGCGCCGACGGCAGCTTCTCGCTCAAGGGATTGCCGCCCGGCACGTACACGATCGAAGCGTGGCACGAGAAGTACGGCGCGCAGACCGCGACGGTCACCGTGACCGCCGGACCCAAGACCGCGGACTTCACCTTCACCGGCAAGTAGGAGGCCAGACCACATGTCCTGGTGGCTGCCGCTCAAAGCGTCGACTTTCGCGGGCGAGATCGACGGCCTGTTCACGGCCGTGCTGATCATCACCGGCATCGCGTTCGTCGTCGTGGAAGTCGGGCTGGTGTGGTTCTCTTTGAAGTACCGCAGCCGCCCCGGCCGCGCCGCGTACTACACCCACGGCAACAACAAGGCGGAAGTCATCTGGACCGCCATTCCCGCCGTGACGGTCGTGGCGCTGGGTCTCATCAGCAACCACTACTGGAAACAGATGAAGGGGCGCGACAGCGTGCCGGCGGACTCCTACCCGATCGGCGTGCACGCCAAGCAGTTCGAGTGGCAGTACACCTATCCGGGTCCCGACGGCAAGCTCGGCACCGCCGACGATTACACCATCCGCAACCAGCTGCACGTGCCGGTGAATCGCAATGTGGTGGTGATCCTCACGTCGGAAGACGTGATCCATTCGTTCTTCGTCCCGGTGTTCCGCGTGAAGCAGGACGCGGTGCCGGGCCTCACGATCCGGGCGTGGTTCAACGCCACGGTGCCCGGTGAATACGAGCTCGGCTGCGCCGAGTTGTGCGGCATGGGGCACTACAAGATGCGGACGCGCGTGACCGTACACACCCAGGCCGACTTCGACGCGTGGGTGAAAACACAAGCGCAGGGAGGCAGTGAATGAGCAGCCTGGCCGCCGCCGCGCCACGGGCGCCGACGCACCACGACGACCGGACATTCGTCCAGAAGTACATCTTCTCGACCGATCACAAGATCATCGGGATCCAGTTCCTCTTCCTGAGCCTGTTGTTCCTGTTCCTGGGCGGCATTCTGGCGATGCAGATCCGCTGGCAGCTGGGCTTCCCCGGCCAGCCGATGCCGGGCGGCGGCATCCTGCCCGAGACGATGGCGCCGGGCGGCGTGATTCTCCCCGAGTACTACATCCAGCTCGTCACGATGCACGGCACGTTCATGGTGTTCTTCGCCATCATGCCGCTGCTGGTGGGCGTGTTCGCCAATTTCCTGATCCCGCTGAAAATCGGCGCGCACGACATGGCGTTCCCGCGCATCAACATGGCGTCGTTCTGGGCCGCGTTCCTGGCGGGCGCCGTGATGTTCGCGAGCTTCTTCGTGCCCAACGGCGCGGCGCGCGCGGGCTGGACCATGTACGCGCCGCTCTCGGCCCGGCCCGATCTCTCGGGCGCCGACTACGGCCAGATCTGCTGGTGCATCTCGATCGTCCTGCTCGGCCTGTCGTCGATTCTCGGCTCGCTCAACTACATCACCACGATCATCAACCTGCGCGCCCCCGGCATGACGTGGTTCCGCATGCCGCTGTCGGTGTGGTGCCTGCTCGTGACGGCGATCCTGGGCTTGCTGGCGCTGCCGGTGCTGTCGGGCGCCGCCATCATGCTGCTGTTCGACCAGACCCTGGGCACGCACTTCTTCGATCCCGGCGCGGGCGGCCAGGTGCTGCTGTGGCAGCACCTGTTCTGGTTCTTCGGCCATCCCGAGGTCTACATCCTGATCCTGCCCGGCATGGGCATGGTCTCCGACATCATCGCCAACGGCAGCCGCAAGCCGATCTTCGGCTACCACTCGATGGTGTTCGCGATCGTCGGCATCGGTTTCCTGGGCTGGATCGTGTGGGGCCACCACATGTTCATGAGCGGCATGAACCCCACGCTCGGCTCCACGTTCATGGTCACGACGATGATCATCGCCGTGCCGTCGGCCATCAAGGTGTTCAACTGGATGGGCACGATGTGGCGCGGCAATCTGCACTTCCACGTGCCGATGCTGAACGCGGTGGGCTTCGTGGCGATGTTCGTGATCGGCGGGCTGTCGGGCGTATTCATGGCCGCGACGCCGATCGACATGCACATCCACGACACCTACTTCATCGTGGCGCATTTGCACTACGTGCTGTTCGGCGGCAGCCTGTTCGCCTTGTTCGCCGGCATCACCTACTGGTTCCCCAAGATGTTCGGGAAGATGATGAACGAGCCGATCGGCAAGATCCATTTCTGGCTCACGATGCTGTTCTTCAATCTCACGTTCTTCCCGA
>DATLWA010000134.1:0-18338 GCA_035576905.1 Gemmatimonadales bacterium | reverse complement strand
GCCGCCACGACGCGCGCGTCGACGCGACGCGGCTCCCGACCGCCCACGCGCTCCACGATCTTGTCCTGCAGGAACCGCAGCAGCTTGACCTGCAGGTGCGTGGGCAGCTCGCCGATCTCGTCCAGGAAGATCGTGCCGCCGTCGGCCAGCTCGAACTTGCCCGGCCGGTCGGCGATGGCCCCCGTGAAGCTGCCTTTCACGTGCCCGAACAGCTCGCTCTCGATCAGCTCGGTGGGAATCGCCGCGCAGTTCACTTCGACGAACGGCCCCTCGGCCCGCGGCGACAACGCATGGATGGCGCGGGCCACCAATTCTTTGCCGGTGCCGTTCTCGCCCGTCACCAGCACCCGCGCTTCGGTGGGCGCCACCTTCTCGATCCGCTCGATCACCTGCTTGATCGCCTTGCTCGACCCCACGATCTCGTACTGGGCGTGGACCTCTTCCTTGAGCCGCCGGTTCTGGCTGGTCAGCTCGACGTGTTGCAGCGCGTTCCGCAACGTGAGCAGGATGCGGTCGGTGTCGAGCGGCTTCTCGAGGAAATCATAGGCGCCGAGCTGCGTGGCTTCGACGGCAGTTTGAATCGTGCCGTGGCCCGAGATCATCACGATCTGGGCGTGCGGATCGAGCTGCCGCAGTTTGGCCAGCGTTTCGAGCCCGTCCATGCCCTGCATCTTGACGTCGAGAAAGACGAGATGCGGCCGGAACGCGGGGTAGACCTGCAGCGCTTCCCCGCCCGAGGCGCACGTCTGCACTTCGATCTCTTCGAACTCGAGCAGCTGTTTCAAGGCCTCACGAATGCCTTTTTCGTCGTCGACCACCAGGACGCGGCGGCTCATCGACGCACGCGCCGGTACAGGATGACGCCCACCGGGTTCACCACGATGCGCGCGACGGCCGGCGACAGCTGCACGGCCACCGCGCCGCTCGTGTCGGCGCCCGCCATCCTTCGGGTCATCGCGCGCACAGCCGGCGCCGGAAATGCGAAGCCGCGCAAGGAAAGCTCCCTCACGGTCCAATGCGCCACGCCGGGCCGGGCCACCGTCAGCGTACCGACCATGCGCAACGGCTCGCGCGGCGCCAGGATTCCTTGCAAGGGACCAAGCTCGCTCGCCGGAATGACGCTCGTGTCGAGCCGGGTGTCCACGGCCAACTTCCCGTCCAACAGCTCCACGCGCAGCGAGTCGAACGCTTTGCGCACGGACCAGTCGATGCCCCGGCCGATGAGCGACGCCACTTCATTGGCATTGAGGAGTACGGAGTCAGGCCCGCCCCCCTGGCCCAGCGCCTGAAGCTTCCCTTCGGCCGAAGCGAGGGCGGCCGGCGTGGGTGCCCCCACCGACGTATCCGCGACGGGGGGCAGCGCGGTCGAATGGCGCCCGAACAAATGGGCCGCCTCGCGCCCGATCGGATCACGGTACCACCACACCGCGACCGCCGCGACAACGATCGCCGCGAGGCAGCCGAGCCGCACGACGCCCTTAAAGCAGCCGTCCACTGGTCACCGGCTGATACTCCGCCCCCGTACGCGTGGGAGTGCTGCGCATCAGCTCCACTGAAGAAACCGTCACCGTTTCCTCGAAGGAGACGCGGCTCAGCACGTCTTCCAGGTCGTGGAAGGCGGCGGCGCGCGCGTCGCGTTCGGCGCGGCCGAGGGTGAGATGCGGCCGGAACGGCCGCCCCTCGGGCGGGAAGCCTAACGGCCCGAACTCCTGCTCCACCTGGTGCTGCAACAGCTCGAGTCCCGGCTCGGGCGAGATGCCCGCCCGCAGCACGCGCGGCCGGCGCGCGTCCGGAAACGCGCCGAACTCGGCGACGGTCACCGTGACCGCCCGGCACGATCCGGCGGCGCGCCGCAGCGCATCCGCGAGCTCATCCTGCCGGTCGGCGGCGACTTCACCCAGGAACTTGAGGGTCAGATGCATCGCCTCCGGCTTCACCCACCGCACCGGCAAGGCAGCGGAGCGCAGCGACTCCGTGGCGGACCACAAACTCTGGCGCAGCGACTCGGGAAAGTTGATCGCCACGAACAATCTCACGGCGCCGCGTGCCGCTCGAGAATCAGACTGCCGCGCCGATAGCCGCGCGGGTCGATTTCGACGGCGCTGAATCCCAGGGCGCTGAGGCGCGCGCTGAGCTCGGGGAGACGTTCGGAGAGCCAGGCGATCCATTCTGGTCCGACCTCTACGCGCGCGCCCTCACCCAGGTGCCGCACCCGCAGGTCGCCCGTCACGCCCAACCCGCGCACATACGCCTCAGCCTGCTCGATCTGCGCCAGACGGCGTGACGTGACGGGGATGCCGTACTGTACCCGGCTCGAGAGGCAGGGCGCTGCCGGCGCGTCCCAGTTCGGGAGTCCCAAGGCCTGGGCCGCCCCGCGCACCTGCGCTTTGGTCACGCCAGCCTCGGCGAGCGGCGAGCGGATACCGGCGGCGCGCCCAGCCGCATATCCCGGCCGGTGCTCGTGCAGATCGTCGGCGTTGGTGCCGTCACACACGACGGCGAATCCGCGGGTACGCGCCTCCGGCACGAGCTGCGACCACAACTCGGTCTTACAGAAGAAGCAGCGATTGGTGGGGTTCGCGAGGTAGCGCGGGTCGTCCAGCTCGTGCGTCTCGAGCTCGAGCAGCGGGACGTCGAACTGCGTGGCGATGTCTTTGGCAGCTTCCCATTGGGCCAGCGGGTAAGACGCGCTGCGGCCGATCACGGCCAACATGCGCTCGCGGCCCAGCTCCTGGCGCAGCACCACCGCGAGCAGCGCCGAATCCACTCCGCCCGAATAACCGACCAGCGCCGATGCGAACCCGCGCACCGCCTCGCGCAGCGCCGTCAGCTGGGGGAGCTCAGACATGCCCGGATCTTAACGACTTACGGTGTCCTAATCAAAGGACAATTCGGGCGCAAGAAACGGATAGATCGTAACACACGGAGGAACTTATCATACGGTTGCCCTGTTGGACTTGGATAAGCGCCTACTTATCGTACGGCAAACACCTGCGGAGCATCCGAAATGGCAAGTAAGAACGGCATGGACGCGATCGATCGCAAGATTCTGCGCCTGCTCGCGGCGGACGCGCGGTCGTCCTACCAGGCGATCGCCGACGAGGTCGGACTGTCGCGCCCCGCGGTGATGGAGCGCGTCAAGCGACTGGAAGAAGCGCGCTACGTGCGCGGATACCGCGTCGAGCTGGACCGCGGCCGCGCGGGCTTTCCCATCACCGCGTTCGTCAACGTGCGCTACGGCAACTCGACGTACGTCGGTGACGAACCGCGGATGCGGCAGCTCGAGAAGCACCCCGGCGTTCTGGAGTGCCACCACGTCGCAGGCGACGACTGCTACATCCTCAAGGTTGTGGCGCCCGACCTCGACGGTCTGCAGTCGATCCTGCGCGACATCGTGGACGGCGGCGACCAGCAGCTCAACACCCGCACCACCATCGTGCTCGGCACCGTGTTCGAGAAATCCGGGCTCACCATCCCGGAGGCCGACTGATGGCGGCGCTGCGCGGCAAGGCGTTGATCGCCTATCTCCTGGTGTGCGTGTTCTGGGGCTCGACGTACCTCGCGATTCGTGTCGGCGTGGAGATCTGGCCGCCGTTCCTGTTCGCCGGGCTGCGCTTCCTGATCGCGGGCCTGCTGCTGGCGGCGATCGCACGCGCGCTCGGCTACAAATTCCCCGCGACCGCGCTCGAGTGGCGCACGCAAGCGATCGTGGGACTGTTCCTGCTGGCCGGGGGCAACGCCTTCGTGGTGTGGGCCGAGCAGTACATCGCATCGGGCGTGGCCAGCCTGTTCGTGGTGACCGTCGCCCTGTGGATGGCATTCTTCGACGCGATCGTGCCGGGCGGTCCGGGCCGGATCAGCTGGCGGGTGATTGCGGGGCTCGCGGTCGGGTTTCTGGGGACTGCCCTGTTGGTGGGGACCAATCCGCGCGAGATCCTGCATTCCGACTTGCGCGGGCCCATCTCGCTCACCTGCGCGAGCGCCTCGTGGGCGTTCGGCTCGATCTACTTCAAGCGCCATCCGGCGCAAACGAGCCCGTATGTGAACGCGAGTATCCAGATGATCGCGGGCGGCGTGTTCGTGACGCTGGTGGGGCTATTCGCGGGCGAAGCCGCGTCGTTGCATTGGAGCGGCCGGGCGGCCGCGGCGATGGTCTATCTCGTGATCTTCGGCTCGATCGTGGGCTACAGCTCCTATTCGTACGCCCTGCGGCACGCCCCGGCGACCATCGTCGGGACCTACGCCTACGTCAATCCGGTGATCGCCGTGCTGCTGGGCGGCCTGCTGTTGCACGAGCCGGTCACGGCGCGCACGTTCGTCGCCATGGCGTTGATTCTCGGCGCGGTGGTGTGGATTCAGTTCTCGCACTTGGTCGCGGCGGTGCGGACCGCGCCGTCGAGCTCTCAGCCGGCCGCCGCTACCCCGGCGCCGCGCGGAGCGCGGTGAGCGGCGCGGAACGCGCCGCCGGATGGAGGACGTCGTCGAACACCGGGCGGCGGCGCCGGGACTTCGGCGCTTTCGCGCGGTCGGTGAGGCTCAGCACGGCCACCGAGCCGAGCGCCGCGACAAAGGCGTCGTAGACGGCATCCGACCACGCGGCCCTGCTCGCTTTGATCGTCGCGAGGGCCTCGCGGCGCGACATCGCGGGGGCGTAGGGGCGCTCGGTGGTGAGGGCGTCGTAGACGTCCGCGATCCCGACGACCTGCGCGGACACGGGGATCTCGTCGCCCCGCAGGCCGTCCGGGTACCCGGTGCCGTCGTAGCGCTCGTGGTGCCAGCGAATGATCGGCTTCAAGTCCCAGGGGAACTCGACCCCGGCGAGCAGCTCGATACCCCAGACGGTGTGCAGCTTCAGCTCCGCAAACTCTGCCTCCGTCAGCGGGCCCGGCTTGCGCAGGATCTCGTGGGGCACCCGCACCTTGCCCAGGTCGTGCAGGTACGCGCCGAGGCGCACCGCGGTCTGCTCTTCCTCGTCCATGCCGAGCGCGCGGGCGACGGCGCCGCTGTAGTGCGCCACCCGCGCGCAGTGGCCGAAGGTGTAGGTGTCGCTGGATTCGATCGACTGCCCCCACTCGCGCACCACTTCGCGGTAGGTGGCCTCCAGCTCGGCCACCTTGCCGTCCACGTGCACGAGATCACGGCGCGCGTCCAGCCGCCCGAACAGGCGGTGGGCGGCGTGCAGCAGCCGGAGTGCGTCCTGATTGCGGCCCGTGGCCTGATAGAGCAGCGCCAGCTCGCGGGACGCGTCCGCCTCGTTCAAGACCGAGCCCGAGCGCACCGCGAGCTCGATCGCCGCCTGGAACTGTGACTCGCCGAGCGCGAACCGGCCGGCCTCGCGGTTGACGATCCCGAGGACGAGATACGCGCCGGCCTTGGCGCGCTCCACGCCCAGCTGATCGAACACCGACAGGGCGGCTTGGGCGTTGTCACACGCCTCGTCGGGCCGCCCCTGGGCGATGAGCACCTTGGCGTGGTTCACCAGGCACAGACCCTTGAGGTGCGTGTCGCCGGTGCGCTGCGCGATCTCGCGGCTCTTTTGGAAATAGCGCTCGGCGTCGTCGAACCGCCCGCCGCTCGTGCTCGCCATGCCGAGATTGTGGTAGGCGAGTGCGCAACCGTGCTCATCGTCCGCGGCGCGATAGGCCTCGAGCGACCGCTCGTAGCGGCCCAGCGCTTCGTGGAAATCGCCCTGGATGTTCGCGAGAATCCCGAGGTTCTGCTCGACGCGCGCGCACAGGGCGCGGCTGCGTCCGCCAAGTTTCAGCGCCGCCAGGAAATTGCGGCGGGCGTCCACGACGGCGTCCGTCTCCAGATCGATCCCGCCGAGCGTGTTGAGGGCCTCGCCGGCGAGCACGTGGTCGCCCGCGCGCAGCGCGACGTCGTAGCTGCGGCGGCACAGGTCGCGCGCATCGGCCGACGCGCCCTGCTGATGCCGCAGCACGGCGAGGCGCCGCAGCGCATCGGCCGGCATGACACGCCCGGCGTCCTCCGCAGCAACAACGGGCACTGCGGTCACGCCCGGCTCACGGTCACTGCGTCGCATCCCGGCGGCGCGCACCGCCCCGCAGCTGCCGGCGCAATGCGTCAGTCGGCGGCAGCTCGGGTACCTCAGGCTCCGCCGCATCGAACGGCCGAATCGCGATGGGCGGATTGGGGTAGCGCTCGAGCAACGCGTCCAGTTTGCGAATCTCGACTTTCGCGCCCAGCCGGCGGAACGTCGCGCGGGCCGTCTCGGCCATTTGCGACCCGGCCGCCACATCGCCGTCCTGGACGAGCAGCAAGGCGAGATCGCGCTGCGCAGTGGCGACCAGCAGCGGCCGCCCGTGTTCCATGGCGCGCGCGACAACCGAGCGCAGCATGTCCGCGGCGTCGTTCATCTTGCCCGACGTGCCCAACGCCACCGCGAGAATCCGCTGCGCCTCCGTCTCCAGCACGGCGGCCTTCAGCTCGCGATGCACCGCCACCGCGCGCTCCGCCTCGCGAATCGCCAGCTCGGGCTCGCCCCGGGCCGTGCGGATCTCCGCGCGTCCCGCGAGGGCCTGGGCCTTGAGCGCACGGTCGCCCAGACGCTCGGCCTGCTGCACCGCCGCGTCGGCGGCGCCCAGCGCGAGGTCCAGCTGCCCCTGCTCGCGATACGTGATGCCGAGGTTGTGCTGCGACTCGACGATGCCGCGATCGTAGCGCGCCGCCTGGTACGCAGCCATCGCGCGGGTGTACGCCCCGACGGCCCGGCCGTAGTCGCCTTGAATGTTCGCGATGATGCCCAGATTGTTGGCGCAGCGGCCGACCGTGGCCATGTCGTTGTCCTGCATCGCCTCTTCCTGCGCCTGCGTGAAGAAGCTCGTGGCCTCGTCGATGCCGCCCTGCTCGAGTGCGATGGCGCCGCACACGTTGAGCGCGCGCACTTCCACGCGCCGGTCGCCGACGATCTGCGCCCGCGCCAGGGCCACCGTCGCCCACCGCTCGCCCACATCCAGCTGACCCAGCCGGCTGTGCCCGATGCCGCAGAGCAACGCCAGCATGGGCGACTGCTCCAGCTCATCCCGCGAGCGCTCGCCGAGATAGGTCACCAGCGTGGCGTAGCGGCCGGCGTCGGCCAACTCTTGCGCGGCGTGCAGCGGCGCCAGCGACCCGCGCAGCTCGGCCGCGAAGTCTTCTTCCCAACCCTGCCGGGCCAGACTGCGCACCTCGCCCTCGGCACCGATGCGCGTGAAGGCGGCCTTCGCCATCCGCGCGGCCGTCTGGGCCTCCGGGTGCCGCTCCAACCGCCGCAGCACCATGCTCAGGTCGCGCGTCGCCTCGGCCACCAGCTGGGGGCGCTGATGCGCCTCGGCCCGCTGGACCACGTCGCGCAGCATGTCCTCGGCGGCCGCGAGCTGGCCCTCGGCCGCGAGCACCGCGGCCGCGACGCGCAGATCCTCGGCCTCGCCGACGGGATTGGGCACCAGGCGGCGGATCTCCTGCGCCGCGGTGAGGTCGGTCCGCGCCGCTGCGACTTCGCCCTGCGCCAGGCGAACCTCAGCCCGGCCCCGCAACGCCATCGCCACCAGCGTGCGATCACCGGCCGCGTTGGCCTCCGCCACCGCGCGATCCGCCTCCACGAGCGCGCTGTCGAGCGTGCCCTGCTCCCGGTACGTGTTCGCCAGGTTGTGCGAGCACTCGGCCACGCCCTGGCGCACGCCGGCCTTGTCGAACGCCGCGACCGCGATCTCCCACGACCCGAGCGCTTCGGCGTAGCGGCCGCGCAGCTGATTGATGATGCCCAGATTGTTGGAACAGCGGCCGACCGTCGCCAGGTCGCCGTCGAGGCTCGCGATCATGAGGGCGCGCGTGCAGTAGTCCGCCGACTCGTCGATGCGGCCGCTCACGAGCGCCATCGCGCCGCGCGCATTCAACGCGCGACCTTCGACTTCCCGCTCGCCGTCCTTGCGCGCCTGGTCCACCGCCATGTCCAGCCACCGCAAGCCTTCGTCGTGGCGGCCGAGACGCGCCTGCGCCGTTCCGTAGAGCAGCGCCAGGCCGGGCGTGGATTCGAGCTCGTTGGCCGGGCGCGCGCCGAGGTACTTGACCACTTCGGCGTGCTGTCCGGCGGCGGCGAGCTGCCCGGCCGTGTTGAACACGAATGACGAGTTGTTCATCGCGCGTATCCTCGGGCTACCAGGAAAGGGCCCATTCGGAGAAGTGGTACAATGCGCTAGTAACCGACGGCATCGTCGGGTCGTTCTTCGAGACCTGCTTGGCCCACGTGGTGCTGCCCGCCACCTGGTAGTAGAACGTGAGCTGCTGCAGTAAGGCCTGGTCGGTGGAGTCCACCACGCCGTCGCCGTTGCAATCCGGGTCGGCGTTCTCGTACCACAGCGTCAGCACGGCTGGCGCGTTGTTGGCGAAGATGACGCCGGACGGCTGGAAGTCGACGTCAAAGTTGACCGGGTCGATGGTCAGCGTGATCGTGAGCGAGTCGTTCCTGCCGAACGGCGCGCCACCGGGCACGGTCAGGATGCCGCCCCTGGGGACGGAGAAGCTCAGGAACGGCTGGCCGACCTTCTGGTCGCCGACCGGCAGGTAATTGACCGTCACACTCGTCGCATGCCGGCCCGAGACGACGAACGAGAGCTGGTAGGTCTCGAGCGCCGGCGCGGTCGGCGACTGCCGCAACGTGGGAATCCCCGCGGACCAGGGCGTCCGGACAGTGCCGGGAGCGTACCACTCGGAATCGCCGGACCACGGTGTGAACTCGTGACGCGGCGCATCGAGGTTCGGCTGCGCCAGCGGCGCCGTGGCGTCGCCACAGCCACCGAGGAGCAGGGCCAGCGCCAGCGGCAGAGAGAGTCGCCGTGCCGCCACGTTGGCCTGTTGGAGCCGCATGCGGTTCACCCCGGGCATGTCGTGTGTCCTACCAGGCCACGGCGTAGTCGGAAAATCCGTTCGATTGGCCGGATTTCCCGTTCGATTGGCCGACGTTGCCGCTCGAGTGCCCGGCGTTCTCATTCGCTGAGCGTGCCGCCGACACTTGGGGGGCAGCCCCGAGGAGCAGCGCCAGGAGGAAGCCGAGAACCCAGGTTGTCAGGCTCACGTGTGTCATTGCGTTCATGGGACGAGCGCTCGCGCTCTTACCAGGACACAGCGTTTTCTGAGAACGAAACCTCGAAATCACAGAAGTGTCGCAGCGCCGTGACGAACGACTGGTCGGCCAGCGACTGCGATGCCGGGATTCTCGTCCAGGCGCTGTCGGCGCCCTCGCGATACCACAATCCCAGCAGTTGGGCTTCGATGGCGGCGTCCGCATTGTCCACCACGCCGTCGCCGTTCATGTCGCCGTCGGCGCCGCCGTAGGAGATCTGCAGCTGGGCGGGCTCGCCGAACTGCAACCCCGTCGGCTCGAGCGACATCTTGATGGCGGTCGGATCGACGGTGACGGTGATCAGCACCGAATCGCCCGCCGCGAGCTCGCCGCGGCCCGGGACGAAGATCGGGTCGGTGATGGCGAGGTGCATGAACGGGGCGCTGGTGGAACCGGTCGAGCTGAGGTAGTTGATCTGCACGGAGCGTTCCTCGCCGCGGACGGCCCAGAACGACACCGTATTGTGATCGAGGCTGAGACCGTCAGACCGCGATGGCTGCAGCTGACCGCCGCCGTCGCCATTCGCCGGGAGCGTCGTCGCGGTGAACCGCGGCGGGACGTTCCCTGCCCAGCGCAGCACCTGCAACGCCGGCGCGGGCGGGGTTTGAATGGCGGTCGGATGCCGTGCGTCGGAGCACCCTACGGCGAGCAGCACGAGGATGACGGCACGGACGAAACAGCTGGGGCGCATACGATCTCCAGAGTGCATGTGAGGGCTACCAGGCAATGGCGTAATCCGAGAAGTGCGGCACCTGACCCGCGGCCCACTGCTGAGCCTGGCTCCACGAGTTCCGCTTGACCTTCGACCAGCCCTGCAAATAGCCCAGAATCGTCTTGAAGTCGTCGACTTGGGCGATGCGCACCGAGTCACCCGTCGGTACGCCGCAGTCCTTGTAGCTCGTGTAGAGAATCGCGCCCGCGCTCAAGCCGGAGGCGAGATCCGTGGCATTGGGCGGAAACAGCAGACCCGACGGCTCAAAGCGGACCCAGCGCACCGTGTCCGCCGGCGCGACCGCGGTGATGCGCACCGTGTCCGCCAGCACCAGCGAGTCGATCCACAGGATGTGATTACCGACCTGGAGCGTATCGCCGCGCGGTCCGATGACCTTGGAGACCGAATCGTAGGTCTGCGTGCACTTCACCAGGCCTTTGTTGTTGCCGGTGCCACCGGAGGGGGGTTTCACTTTGCCGGCCAACAACCCGGTCGGCGTGGGCTCACCGCAGGTCGCTACGGCTAGCGCCGCGGCGGCGAGCAGCGCGCACCTGATGAGTGAACGGCGAACCGGCATGTGACGCTCCGAGGCCGTGGGAGGAGCTGGCAATCCTGAGCGCCTCTATAGCACGAAGCGTTCCGGTCCGGGACTCGCATGCTGCGCTGTATTCGGTTGGTGTGTCAGGGTCTACGAGGGATGGGGAAACGCCCGATGCGCGGACGCAGGGTCGTTTCGTCCCTGCGGTGGTGCATTTCGGCCCTGCCGGCTCTCCCCGGATCGGGGAGAGGCCGCTCAGACCACCCGCACCACGGGCCGGGGCGCGCGCGCGGCGTTGGCCCAGCGCTCGCTGCCGGGCTCGGGCTCGCCGGGCTGGGGCTCGGCGTCTTCCTCGAGATCCACCTCGACATCCGTGCCGCTCAGCAGGCGCCGCAGCCGGCGCGGTGAGATGCCCAACCGGCGTGCCGACTCGCTGCGATTGCCGCCGCACATTTTCACCGTGGCGCGGGCGGCGGCCATCGTGATTTGGTGGAGTGGGGCGGGAAAGGGGATGAGTCCGTCGCGGTCCCCCCCCGAGTATTCGCCGGGCCGCAGCTCGTCGGCGTTCAACTCGCCGGACGGCGAGAGCAGCAGCGCCCGCTCCACGGCGTTCTTCAGCTCGCGGATGTTGCCCGGCCACGGATGCGCGCGCAGCTCGCCGAGCATGGCCGGCGTCAGGGTCGGCACCGGGAGATCGTGTTCGGCGGCAAGCCGCTGCAGCAGCGCCGCGGCGATGAGGACCACATCGTCGCCCCGGTCGCGCAGCGGCGGCAGCCGCAGCACCACCGTGGTCAGACGGAAATACAGGTCCTCACGGAACCCGCCGTCGCGCACGCGCTCGGACAGGTGCTCGTCGGTGGCCGCGAGAATGCGCACGTCGATCGTGCGCGACTTGGTCCCGCCCACCCGGCGGATCTGCTTGTCCTCCAGCACGCGCAACAGTTTGGCCTGGAGGCTGAGCGGCAGATCGCCGATTTCGTCGAGGAACAGCGTGCCGCCGTCGGCTACCTCGAACAACCCGGGCTTGGTGGCGTGGGCGTCGGTGAACGAGCCGCGCTCGTGCCCGAACAGCTCCGACTCGATGAGATGTTCCGGCAGCGCGGAGCAGTTGATCGCGACGAACGGCGCTTCGCGGCGCGATCCGCCGTCGTGGATGGCGCGCGCGAGCAGCTCTTTGCCGGTCCCGGTCTCGCCGATGATCAGGGCACCCGCGTTCTTATGGGTCAGGAGGCGATCGGCGCGGGCAAGGGCCTTCCGGAGGGCGTCACTCTCGCCCACGATGCCGGCGAAGGCGTCCAGGCGTCCGGGCGCGATCGCCGGCGTACGGGCCTGGCCGTCGCGGATCGCGGCGGTGATGACGTTGCGGAAGATCTCGAGATCGTCGGGCAGCGCGAAGTAATCGGTCGCGCCGCGGGCCACGAGCTGCATCGCCGTGCGGCGGCCGGGGTCGGTGCCCACGACGAAGGCGGGCAGGTCCGTCGGGATTCTGTGGCTTTCGAGCCACCGGATCGCGTCCCGCTCCGCGCCACCGGCCGCGAGGATGACGGCGACGGTCTCAGGGTGCGGCGCCACGGCCTCCGCCGGGCCGAGCACGTCGATGACCACATCGAGATCCAGCGCGAGGTCGTTCCAGAACGCGCGGAACGCGTCGGAGAGCGCAACCACGCTGAGCCGCGACCGGGGCGTCATGACGCCGCCTCAGTGACACAATTGCCGCCTCGCCCCTTGGCGAGATACAGCGCCTGGTCGGCGGCCACAATGAGCTGCGCTTCGGACGCCGCGGTGATGGCGAGCGGCAAGGCAGCCAAACCGCCGGACACGGTGACTTCGGCCGCGACGCCCGGCTCGACTTCCTCACCGATCGGCACCCGCACGTTCTTGCAAATTCGCTCGGCCACGATGCGGCCGGCCGGCGCGTCGGTGTCCGGCAGGATCACGGCGAACTCATCACCGCCGTAACGCGCGGCGACGTCCGTGTTGCGTAAGGTCTCCTGAATCGCACTCGCGACGCCACTCAGCACGCGGTCTCCCACTTGATGCCCCCACCGGTCGTTGACGGCTTTGAGTTGATCGACATCGAGGAGCAGCAGCGACAGCTTGGCCCCGTAGCGCACGCAGCGCGCGACTTCCCGCTTCAGGACCGCTTCGAAGGCGTAGCGATTGGAGAGACCCGTCAGCGGATCGGTCACGGCGCGGCGCTCCAGCGCCTCGAGCACCTCGCGCTCGATGACCGTGGGCGCGATGAGATCGCGGCTGATGTTCTGGAGATAATCGAGTCCGGCGACCGCTGCGCCGATGTCACGCGCCAGCTGTTGGCTTACGTCGCGACGGTGCGCTTCGATGGCCCCATAACGCGCCGGCGCTTCGCGATCATCGAAGGGCGCGTATGGGAACACCCGATGGAGGGAGAGGCCGGTCGGTTCAGCGTCGCGACGCGGGCGCTCGCCGGCGATGCTGATGCGCATCGGGCGGCTCGGGAGCGCATGCCCTTCATCCGTACGGCGCGGGGTGGCCCGACGCTCTACGCCCGAGCGCCGCTCCGGTTCACCGCGTTGATCGAATCCGCTACGACGTTCTGCTGCTGGGTCCGGCGAGTGACGATCCACGACTTGACGAAGCCTCCCGTGCTGAACATCTTGTACAAGTAGTGGGCGAAAACTGGATCGTGGAGTCACCAACCTAGGGCTACTTTGGGATCCGTCAAGAGCCGAAAAATGACCAAACCAGGCCCCATTGCAGAGCGCCTTACCGTCCTCCTTGCTGCCTTCAGTCCCTGGGACAGCATCGCCCTGACGTACCGCCAATTCGCCGCCGAGATCGGAAAGCCCGTAACTGAAGCAGCCGTAAAGAAGTGGCCGCAACGCAAGAAATTCCCGCCGGATATCGCGCGACTCATTGTGAGCCGGGCCCGGGTGCGCGGCGTGAGCGGCGTCACACTGGAATGGCTGCTTTGGGGCGATGGGCCGGGTCCCCAAAAGGCTCCGAAGGCGGCCCCGATTACCGAGCCTGAGCCCGTGGCAGCGCGTTCGGTCGATGCCCACGGGAGCCTCGCGGCGCGCATCGCCGCGGCGCTGCAGGCCGACCTGAGCCACAACGAGTTCGGCCAGTGGTCGTCGGTCGAGGTGCGGCGCACCGTCACGTGGGCGCTGAAGGACCTGGCGCGGCGCCTGCGGGTCTTGGGATTCGATATGGGCATGACGTTCGAGCTCACCGACGAGTGGGCCGGCACGATCGGGCTGCCGGTGCGCCAGCCGCCGCCTGCATCCGACGACGGAAGCCCAACGCCGTAGCGCTACACGCCGCGCCGATCCAAACTCCGGTACTGAATCGCTTCGCTGACATGTTTCGGCTGCAGGTCGGCCGCGCTGTCGAGGTCCGCGATGGTCCGCGCGATCTTGAGAATGCGGTGGTAGGCCCGCGCCGACAGGCCGAGGCGGGTCAGCGCCGTCTTGAGCAGCGCGTCGGCACCGTCAGTCACCCGGCAGAACGCGCGGATGTCGCGTGGCGCCATGTGGGCGTTGGCGTAGACCCCCGCGCGCTGTGCGAAGCGCTCGCGCTGTAACAGGCGCGCCTGGTCCACCCGCTCGCGGATCGCCGTGCTGGGTTCGCCGCCGCCCTGGTTCGCGAGGGCGCGGTATTGCACGGCCGGGACTTCGAGATGGATGTCGATGCGATCGAGCAGCGGCCCCGATACGCGCGCCAGATAGCGCTGGACGCCCAACGGACCGCAAGAGCAGGCGCGCCGCGAGTCCCCGAAATACCCGCAGGGGCACGGATTCATCGCCGCGGCGAGCATGAACCGGGCGGGATACGAGAGACTCATCGACGCGCGCGAGATCGTGACGCAGCCATCCTCCATCGGCTGGCGCAGCACCTCGAGCACGTTCTTGCGGAATTCCGGCAGCTCGTCGAGAAACAGCACGCCGCCGTGCGCCAGGCTCACTTCGCCGGGCCGCGGATAAGACCCCCCGCCGATCAGGCCCGCATCCGAGATGGTGTGGTGCGGCGAACGAAACGGCCGCCGCGCCACGAGCGACTCGCCCAGCGGCAGCACGCCCGCCACCGAATGGATCTTCGTGGTCTCCAGGGCCTCGTCGAGACTCATGCGCGGCAGGATGGTGGGCAGGCGGCGCGCCAGCATCGTCTTGCCCGAGCCGGGCGGGCCCACCATGAGGATGTTGTGGCCCCCGGCCGCCGCGACTTCGAGCGCGCGCTTGGCGTGCCCCTGCCCTTTCACCTCGGCGAAGTCCACCTCGTCTTTCGCCCGCTCGTCGAACAAGCGGGCGACATCAACGGCGGCGCGCGGCAGCTCCGCCTTGCCGTCGAGAAAATCCGCCAGCTCCGCGAGACTCGCCGCGCCCAGCACGTCGACTCCCGACACCACACCCGCCTCAGCGAGATTCTCACGCGGCAGCACCAGCGCCTGCGCGCCCGCCGCGCGCGCCGCCAGGGCGACCGGCAGCGCGCCGCGCACCGGGCGGATGGCGCCCTCCAAACCCAGCTCGCCCAACACCACCACACCGCCGATGCGGCCGCCGCCGATCTGCTCGGTGGCCGCGAGAATGCCCACGGCGATCGGCAGGTCGAAGGCCGAACCCTCCTTGCGGATGTCGGCCGGGGCAAGGTTCACGGTGATGCGTTTCAGCGGGAACTTGAAGCCGGTGTTCGCCAGGGCGGCATAGACGCGCTCGCGGCCCTCCTTCACAGCCCCCTGCGGCAGACCGACGGTCACGAAGGTCGGGAGGCCGTTCGTGATGTCGGTCTCGACGTCGACGAGATAGGCGTCGATACCGAGCACGGCGGCGGAGCGGACGCGGGCGAGCACCCCCCACTATGGGTGCGCGGGAGTGGCGGAGTGGCGGCAAAATCTCGCAGCACGGAGCGTTCCAACGCGGCCCCCCCCTTCACGTTCCGCCCCTTCTGTGCGTATGTAGAGCGACCTGGCATGCGCACTTTCCGGGGGTTCCGACGGGTGGTGGCAGGCGGCGCCGTCATGGCTGCCGCCGTGACGGGTTGCACCCGCTCGCAGGCGGCGGGAGGCGGCCGCGTCCCGGTCACGGTGGCCCGTGCCGAGCGTCGCGACGTGCCCTACACCATCGGCGCGCTCGGCACCGTGGAGCCGATCAGCACCGTCGCGGTGACGTCGCAGGTGAACGGTATGCTGCAGCGGGTGCGATTCCACGAAGGCGACGAGGTGGCCGCGGGTCAGGTGCTGTTCGAGATCGATCCCCGACCCTACCGCGCCGCGCTCACCGCCGCGCAAGCCGCATTGGCGCGCGACCTGGTGCAGTGGCAGAACGCCGAGCTCGACGCCCAGCGCTACCGTGACCTGGTCGCGACGAACGGCGTGACGCAGCAGGATTACCAGCAGAAGGCGACGGCGGCCGCGGCGCTCGTCGCCGCCGTGCGCGCCGATTCGGCGGCGCAAGAGACCGCCCGTCTCAACCTCGACTACGCCACGATCCGCGCGCCCATCGCCGGCCGCACCGGCAGTCTGCTGATCCACGAGGGCAACCTCGTGCGGACGACCGGCACCGATCCGCTCGTCACCATCAATCAGCTGCGGCCGATTCGCGTGCGCTTCGCCGTGCCGGCGGCACGGCTCCCGGACCTGCAACAGGCGCGCGGTGCCGCGCGCGACGTGTTCGCCCGCGTGGCCGACGATACGCTGCCCCCCATTCGCGGCGCGCTGTCGTTCATGGACAACCATGTCGACTCGACCACGGGCACGGTCGCGCTCAAGGCCGAGTTTCCCAATCAGGACGGCCGGTTGTGGCCCGGTCAATACGCCAGCGTGTCGCTCGTGCTCGGGATACAGACCGATGCGATCGTGATCCCGGCGCCCTCGGTGCTCACGGGTCAACAGGGCACGTATGTCTTCGTCGTGAACCCGGACGGCACGGCCGTGCCGCAGAACGTGACGGTCGCGCGCACCAGCGACAGCATCGCCGTCATCGCCGCGGGCCTGCGGCCCGGCGACCAGGTCGTGACGGACGGCCAGATGCGGCTCACCGCCGGCGCGAAGGTCGACGTGAAAGCGGGTCTCCAGACCGTGGGCGAGGGCGGCAGTAAGCCGTGAACATTTCGGGCCTCTTCATCCGGCGTCCCGTCACGACGACGCTGGTGATGCTGGGCATTCTGATGTTCGGCTTGATGGCGTACCGGCTCCTGCCGGTGAGCGATCTCCCCAACGTCGACTTCCCCACGATCCAGGTGTCGGCCGGCCTGCCCGGTGCGAGCCCGGAGACCATGGGCGCCGCCGTAGCGACCCCGCTCGAGAAGCAATTCTCCTCCATTGCCGGACTCGACGCGCTGACGTCCACGAGCAGCCTCGGCGGCACGTCGATCACGCTGCAGTTCAATCTGTCGCGCGACATCGACGCCGCCGCCCAGGACGTCCAGGCCGCGATTTCCAAGACACTGCGCCAGCTGCCGCCGGGCATCCTGCCGCCATCGTATCAAAAGGTGAATCCGGCGGACTCCCCGATCCTTTATTTGGCGCTCACCTCCACGACCCTGTCCCTCTCGGCGCTCGACGAGTACGCCGAGACGTTCCTGGCACAGCGATTGTCCACGGTGTCGGGCGTGGCCCAGGTGCAGGTGTTCGGCTCGCAGAAGTACGCCGTCCGCATCCAGCTCGATCCGCGCGCGCTCGCCTCGCGCGGCATCAGCACGCAGGAAGTGGCGGATGCCGTGGCCGCGTGGAACGTGAACCTGCCCACCGGTGTGCTGTGGGGCTCCAACACGGCATACACGGTGCGCGCCGACGGACAGCTGCAGAGCGCCCCGGCCTTCCGCTCGCTCGTGGTGGCCTACCGCAACGGCGCACCGGTCCGCCTGCAGGACCTGGGCCAGGTGCTCGACGACGTGCAGGACAACCACACCGCCAGCTGGTTCGACGGCACGCGCAGCATCGTGCTCGCCATCCAACGGCAGCCGGGCACCAACACGGTCGCCGTGGCCGACGGCGTGAAACAGGCGATGCAACGGTTGCGACTGCAGCTGCCCGGATCCGTCGAGGTGCGCACGCTGTACGACCGCTCGATCCCCATCCGCGACTCGGTGCGCGACGTCAAGACCACCCTGTTCATCACGCTGTGCCTCGTGGTGATGGTGATCTTCCTGTTCCTGAAGAACGTCTCGGCGACGGTGATCCCGAGCCTGGCGCTGCCGCTGTCCATCATCGGCGCGTTTTCCGCGATGTTCGCGCTGGGCTACAGCCTCGACAACCTGTCCCTGATGGCGCTGACGCTGTCGGTGGGATTCGTGGTGGACGACGCCATCGTGATGCTCGAAAACATCGTGCGCCACATGGAGATGGGGAAACCGGCGTTTCAGGCCGCGCTCGACGGCTCTCGCGAGATCGGCTTCACCATCGTCTCGATGACGCTGTCGCTCACGGCGGTGTTCATCCCGGTGCTGTTGATGGGCGGGTTGTTGGGGCGGCTGTTCCACGAATTCGCGGTCACCATCGGCATCGCGATTCTGGTGTCGGGGCTCGTCTCGCTCACGCTCACACCGATGCTGTGCAGCCGTTTCCTGCGGCCGTCCAAAGAAGCGCACCACGGCCGGTTCTACGAAGCCACCGAGCGGTTCTACCAGCGGATGCTGGGGCTGTACGAGCGCACGCTGGGCTGGGTGATGGACCACCGCCGCACGGCGCTGCTGTTTTCGGGCGGCATCCTGGTCGGCACCGCCGTGTTGTTCATTCTGGTGCCCAAGGGCTTCATCCCGACCGAAGACATCGGCACCATCTCCGGAACGACTGAGACGATCGAAGGCACCTCGTACGACGCGATGGTGCAGCACCAGCAAGCCGTCACCGACGTGCTCCTGCACGACCCCTACGTCGCCGACTTCATGTCGACGGTCGGCGGCGGCACGATGAACCAGGGGCGCGTCAGCCTGCACTTGAAGCCCCGCAGCCAGCGGCCCAACGCCGATGCCGTCATTCGCGAGCTGCAACC
>DATLWA010000133.1:0-2719 GCA_035576905.1 Gemmatimonadales bacterium | reverse complement strand
CCGCAGCGCCGGCGCCGAGGCGGTAGCCGGAGTCGGCCTTGGTGAGCACCAGGGCGGGGAAGGTGGCGACGCCCGCGACCGCATCGACCGTCGTGGTGCTGTTGAGGGTGGCTCCAGCCGGGCCGCTGGCCAGCGTGATGTGGATCGTGTTCGTGGCAGTGGCGACGGTGTTGCCGAAGCCGTCCTGGACGGCGACTTGCACCGGCGCGAGCGGCTGACCGGCCGTGTCGAGCCCCGGCTGCACGGTGAAGGCGAGCTTGGCGGCGGCGGCGGCGGTGATGTTGAACGCGCCGCTGTTCGCGCCCGTCAGCCCCGTGGCGGACGCGGCGAGCGTGTAGCCCGTGCCGGTCTTGTCGAGTGAGAGACCGCTGAACGTTGCCACGCCGCCCACGGCGTTGACGATCTTCGTGCCGGCGAGCGTCCCGCCGCCCGCGTTGGTGGCGATGGCGATGGTCACCGCGTTGCGCCCGCCGCTGACGAGCGCGCCGTTCGCGTCGCGGATCTCGACCTGCACGGCGGGCGAGACGGCTTCCCCGGCGATCGCGCTCGCGGGCTGGACGGTGAACGCAAGCTGCGCGGCGGTTTGGGTGATGGTCAGCGTCGCGTACCCGGGGATGCCGCGGCCGCTCGCGCTGATGGTCGTCTGCCCCGGGCCGCGCGCCGTGGCGAGGCCGGTCGTGTCGATGGTGGCGGCGGCGGGGTTGGAGGAGATCCACAGGAAGCGCACACCGGCCACCGTGTTGTTCCCTGAGTCCTTGGCAGTGGCGGCGAACTGCGTCGTGGCGCCGAGTGCCGATAACCCGCCGGATCCCGGCGTGACCACGATCCCGGCCACCACCTGCGACACAGTCAGCTGCACCTGGGCGCTCTTGCCCTGCGCAAGCGCAGTAATGGTGACGGTGCCGTTGGCGACGGCGGTTGCCACGCCGGTGGCGGAGTCGACGGTGGCGACGGCGGGATTCGACGAGTGCCACCCGATCGTCACGCCGGTGACAGGATGGCCGGACGCGTCGGTAGCGGTGGCGGAGAACTGTCGCGTGCGACCCAGCGCGGCGAGCGTATCGGAGCCCGCTGCGATGTTGATGGCCGCCACGGTTGGCCCCGGACCGGTCGTGTCCTTGCTACACGCCACCACGGCCGCGAGGCCCACCAGGGCGGCGGCGCACACGGGGCGAGAGCTGGGGAGTCGCATGGGAAACCTCCTGAAATGGCCTGGTGTGTCGCGAATGCCGCGACAATAGGAGGTGTGCGCCCCTTGAGCGTCCCCGAGCCGTCCCCCCGCAGGTCACGCCAACGCTGGGGGCTCCGGTCGACGGTATGTCAGGAGTGGGTGTGCTAGCGCGTCGGAGCTCGCCGCGGCGCTTGCTTGATGCGCCGGATCGCCGCCAGGTGGTCCTCGTACGTCGCCGAGAACACGTGCTTGCCGTCGGGCTGCGCCACGAAATAGAGGAACGGGTACGGCGCCGGGTACAACGCGGCGGCGATGCTGGCGCTGTCGGGCGAGCAGATCGGCCCCGGCGGCAGGCCGGTGTGCAGGTACGTGTTGTAGGCCGAGGCCACGCGCAGGTTCTTCTCCCACACGCGATGCAGCCGCCGGCCATACGCGTAAATCACCGTGGGGTCGGCCTCGAGGCGCATACCGAGCCGCAGGCGGTTGTGATAGACGGCCGAGACGAACGGGCGGTCGGGGCCGTAGCGCACTTCCGCCTGGACGATCGACGCGAGCGTGACGATCTCGGAGCGGGTGAAGCGCAGCGAGTCGACCCGCGCGTCCCATTCGGGGCGCCAGTGCGCGGTGAACTCGCGGACCATCGTGCGTACCAGGTCGTGGGCGCTGATGTGCGCGCGGACGAGGTACGTGGTGGGGTAGAGAAACCCCTCCAGCGTCTCGGCCCGGCCGCGGATGTCGAGCTCGTCGAGCAGCTCGGGATCCCGCGCCGCCGCAAGGAATGAATCGCGCGGCACGCCGAGGTTGATGCGGGCGCGCTCGGCGATCTCCCACAGCATCAACCCTTCGGGCACCGGCCAGCGCACCAGCACGCCGCGGCCGCGCTTGAGCGCGTCCACCACGTCGCTCCAGTCGTCGTGCAGCGGAAAGGCATACGTACCGCTCTTCAAGCCGCCGCGCAATCCGCGCAGCCGCGAGTACAGGGAGAAGCCGAAAGGGTGCGCGATCACGCCGGCGGCGGCGAGCGAGTCGATGGCGGCGCCGAGCGTGGCGCCGCGGGGAATCGTCACGGTGACCGACGGCTGCTCGCCCATGGGGGGCACGCTGGAGCAGGCCAGCGCGGCGAGCGCCACTACCGCCAGGCGCTTCATCGGGTCGCGTCCAGGTAGTGTTGCAGCAGGATCGCCGCGGCCATGGCGTCGACGTCCGCTTTGCGGCCGCGCGTGCTGCCGCCCAGCTCCTGCACCGTCTTGAGGGCGCGCGCGGTCGACATGCGCTCATCCCACAGGGTCACGGGCAGGGCTCCGACACGCCCGATGTCCGCTGCGAGCGCCCGCGCGGCGGCGGCCGGCTCGCCGTCGGAGCCGTCCGCTTCGAGCGGCAGGCCGACCACGACGCCGGTGACGGCGTGCTGTTTCGCGAGAGCCAGGAGGTCGCGCATGGGAAAGCGTTTACCCGAGCGGCGGGTGAGCGTGGCGAGGGGCTGGGCGATGCTGCGCGATTCGTCGCTCAGTGCGATCCCGATGCGCTTCTCGCCCCAGTCGACGCCCA
>DATLWA010000132.1:0-4837 GCA_035576905.1 Gemmatimonadales bacterium | reverse complement strand
AGGACCTGCATCTCGGGGGCGTTCCAGTAGATCGCGTCGGTGTCTTCGCTGGCGCGATAGAAAATGCCGCTGTTGCCGCCCTCGGAGATCTTCCATTCGAGCGTCAGCTCGAAGTTGGTGTAGGTGCCGGTCGTGATGATGTCGCCGCCCGGGCCCACCCGCGTCAGGGCGCCGTCCACCACCTGCCAGCCCGACGGTAGCGAGTCCATGCGGTAGCCGCGCCAGCCCGTGGTCGTGTGGCCGTCGAACAGCGACGTCCAGCCGCCGGGGGCGGACGCCGCGGGCGCAGGGGGTGGCGTGTGGCCGTACGAAGAGCAGCCGAGGAGCAGCACGGCAAGGGCGGCAGCGGAGCGGGGCATCGTCCGTCTCGGTGAGAGTCGGCACATAGACTACGCGCGCCGTGCCGCGTCGGCTAGACGCAGTTGACTCCGGGCCACCCGTCGTCAAACATTTCGAGCATGTCCGTTCCTGCACCGTTGCCGCCGCGCGACAACTCCAGCGTGCGCGTGCCGCCGCCGCTCGTGTATTTCGCCGCCATCGCGGTGGGGTACTGGCTGCGGGGGCGCCTCGCCCTGTCCTTCGTGCCGACGGCGCTGGCGCAGCCCGTAGGCGCCGCTCTCGTGGCCCTGGGCGTCGCACTCGCCATTGCCGGCGCGGTGACGTTCCAGCGGGCGGGCACGTCGCCCAACCCGATGAAACCGTCCACGACGGTCGTCATGCACGGCGTGTATCGCTTCACACGCAATCCGATGTATCTGGGGATGACGATGCTCACCATCGGCGGCGCCGTCTGGCTCAACACCGCCTGGATCCTGATCCTGCTCGTGCCGGCACTCGCCGTGATGCGCTGGCACGTGATCGCCCGGGAAGAGGCCTACCTCGAAGCGAAATTCGGGGAGCCGTTCCGTGACTACAAGCGGCGCGTGCGACGGTGGCTGTGAGAGGATTCTCATGATCGACGACTTCGACGACGAACCAGAAGACTTCGAGACGGGCGACAGCGGCGCCGACACCGTGATCACGGTGACGTGCCCGTACTGCGGCGAGCAGAACGAAATCGCCCTCGACCCGGGCGGCGGCGCCGTGCAGCAATACGTCGAGGACTGCCAGGTGTGCTGCCAGCCCTGGAAGGTCACCGTCCGCTATGACGAAGAGGGCAACGCGGACGTGAGCGTCGAGGAAGAAACGAGCTAGGCTACTTCTTGCTCGCCGCCTCGAATTGCTTGTTCACGGCGGCCCAGTTCACGACATTCCACCACGCCGCGATGTAATCCGGGCGGCGGTTCTGATACTTCAAATAATACGCGTGCTCCCACACATCCACGCCTAAGACCGGCGTCTTGCCGTCCATCAGCGGGCTGTCCTGGTTCGCCGTCGAGATGATCTCGAGCTTGCCGCCCGACGACACCAGCCACGCCCACCCCGAGCCGAAGCGGCCCGCGCCGCTGGCCGCGATCTGCTCTTTGAACTTGGCGAAGTCGCCGAAGGTCTTTTTGATCGCATCGCCCACGGCGCCGCTCGGCTCACCGCCTGCCTTGGGCCCCATCCACGTCCAGAACAGCGAATGGTTGTAGTGGCCGCCCGCATTGTTGCGCACGGCGGTGCGGATGTCTTCGGGCACCTGGTTGATTTTCTTGAGGAGATCCTCGAGCGGCCACTTGTCCAGCTCGGGGTGTTTCGCCAACGCCGCGTTGAGGTTGTTGACGTAGGCCTGGTGATGTTTGCCGTGGTGGATTTGCATCGTCTGCGTATCGATGTGCGGCTCGAGCGCCGCGAAATCGTAGGGCAAGGGAGGCAGCGCGTGCGGCATAACCCAATCGCTCCTTGGCGTGTGGTGAGATCGGTCGTCGCCGAATAATGCACGGGTTCGTCCGGCCCATCAACCGCAGGAACGCGCGAGGGTTGCCCGGGGTTCCGCGGATGGTGACATTGTTGTCGCCAAGGAGGAGTCACGTGATCGCCCCGAGCACGCTCGCGGTCGGCGCGCCCGCGCCGGACTTCACGCTGTCGTCGACATCCGGCAAGGACGTACCGCTGTCGAGCTTTCGCGGCCGGCAGAACGTCCTGCTGGCGTTCTTCCCGCTCGCGTTCACCAGCACGTGCACCGCCGAGCTGTGCGCGTTCAGCGACGACTTCGCGCGCTTCGCCACGGCCGCCACCGCCGTCCTGCCGATCAGCGTGGATTCGGTGCCCACGCTCAAGGAGTTCAAGGCGAAGCATGGGCTGACCGTGGACTTGTTGTCCGATTTCAAGCGCGAGGTGTCGCGCGCGTACGACGTGCTGCTCGCCGACAAGTTTTATTCCAAGCGCGCCTACTTCCTGATCGACAAGCAGGGCGTGCTGCGGTGGGCGCACACCGAGGTCGAGCTGGGCCACAAGCGCGAGGACGGCGAACTGCTGCGCCAGATCGCGGCCCTTGACGGCTAAGCTTCCGGCCCGGCCGGACAAGTGGTACCTGGGCGCGGGTGACGGACTGTTGTGGGCGCCGCCGTTCCCGCAGTGGCTCGAAGCCCCGGGGTTCTGGGACGAAGCGCACCTCTATCAATACGCCATCCGGCCCTTGTTCACCGTCAGCTTCCTGGCGGGCGGCGAGCTCTTGCCCGTGCGCTGCCGCCGGCGACAATGGATCCCCGGCGCGCTGACGCTCGAGCATAGCATCGGCGCATTGCGGGCGCGCGAGGTCCGTGCCGTGGCCGGCGGCGCGATCGGTTCGAGCTGGGAGATCACCAACCCCACCCGCCGTCCCCTGACGATCGATGTGGTCGCATGGACCGCGGTGGACGGCGACTCGCTCGCCGCCGCCGACGTGACGCGCGCCGGCGCGGGGCTCGCATTCGTGCGCGCCGTGACCGACCGCCAGCAGCACCGCGCGCGCATCGCACACCAGCTGGTCCTGTCTCCCGCCGCGCACTCGTTCGCCGCGTACCGCTCCGAAGCGTCGACGCCGATCCTGCCGCCGCAGTTCGAGCTGACGCCGTTCTTCGACCGCTGGAGCGGGCGGCTCGACAACGCGCTGCGGTTGGAGGGGCTGACGGAGAAGGGGTTGGTGTTCCTGGGGCTGCACCGGCATGTGACGGTCGCGCCCAAGAAGACGATGCAGCTCGATACCACGATGACGGTGGCGCTTGAGGGTGACCGCACGGTCGAGCGACGCCACGGAGTGGCGAAGGTCGCCGCAAAGTCGTGGCGCTCCTACTTCGCGTCGCTCCCCACCTTCCGCTGCTCCGATCCGTACCTCGAACGGTATTGGCTCTACCGCTGGTACGGGCTGAAGCTGCACGCGCTCGAGCCGGGCGCGCCGAACTATCGCCACCGTACGGTCACCGAGGGCATCGCGTACTTCCACGTGCCGATCACCTACAGCGCCCAGTGTCACCTCCGGGAGCTGCGGTGGCTGGCCGATCCCGGGTGGGCGCGCGGCGTGTTGCGCACGTTTCTCGATCACCAGAAGCCCGACGGCTCCTTGCACGGGCGGATCTACGCCGATCATCTCGCGGGCACGGATTTCTATCACGCCGACTGGGGCGGCGCGCTCGCGGCGCTGGATGCCGTGCATCCCGATCCGGCGTTCCTGGCCGAGGCGTATCCGGGGCTGGCGCGGTACGGAGCGTGGCTCGCCACCACGCGCGACGGCGATGCCAGCGGCATGCTCGACGTGGCGAATCACTACGAGACCGGCCAGGAGTACATGTCGCGCTACCAGGCCGTGGACCCGGGCGCCGATCGCGCCGGCTGGACCGGGGCCTTGAGACTCAAGGGCGTGGACATCACCGTCTACGGTTATCGGCTGTTCCGCGCGCTCGAGCGCATGGCGGCAGACACTGCGCCGGGCGAGGTCGCGCGCTGGCGCGCCGCGGCGGAACGCAGCGCCCATGCGCTGCGCGAGCGCATGTGGGACGGCGACGAGGGCATGTTCAGCGACGTGAACGGCGCCACGGGCAAGCGTACCGGTGTCAAAGCGGCGGTCTGCTTCTATCCGTATGCGACGGACGTCACCGACGCGTCGCACACCGCCGGCCTGGCGCGCCACCTGTTCAATCCGCGCGAATTCTGGACACCGTATCCCGTGCCGTCGTCGGCGGCGGACGATCCGCTGTTCAGCGCCGACGCCGAATGGCAGGGCAAGCGCCACAACTGTCCCTGGAATGGGCGCGTGTGGCCGATGACCAACGCGCACGTGGCGGACGCGCTGGCGCACGTCGTGCGCACGCAGCGGCCCGATTGGGCGCCGCGCCTGGGCGACTTGCTGCGCCGCTTTTTCCGCATGATGACCTTCGACGGCCGCGCCGACCGCCAGAATTGCTTCGAGCACTACCATCCATATAACGGCCGCGGCAGCGTGTACCGCGGCATCGACGACTACCAGCACTCCTGGGTGAACGACCTGCTCGTCTCCCATGTGATCGGCGTGCTGCCGCGCGGCGCGGCGGGCGTCGCGGTGCAGCCGCTCGCGGTGGGCGTGGAGCGGGCGTCGCTCGACGGCATCCGCGTGGCGGGACACAATCTGCGGGTGCACGTCGCAGCCGGGCGCTTTCGCGTGTGGGTGAACGGCCGTGCCGCGGGCGCCGGCAAGGTCGGCGTGCCGCTGGAGATCGCCTTCTGAGACGGATCGGCCTGCTCGCCACCGGCCCCGACGCCGATGCCGTCTGGCGCTTTCTCACGTCTCTGCTCGACGTCTCACCGCGACGCCTTTCGCTCGACGCCTTATCTGTCTCGGTGTCCGATCTCGACGTCCTCTGGATCCACGCATCCGTAGAACCGCCGCCGCTCCCGCGCGACCCCATCATGGCGTGGGTTGCCGCGGGCGGCCGGCTGCTGCTCACCCAACGCGCTGCGG
>DATLWA010000131.1:0-2440 GCA_035576905.1 Gemmatimonadales bacterium | reverse complement strand
GGTGACCTCGCTGATCTCGAGGTGATCGCGGTCCACGATGAAGATCACGTCGAACGACGGGATCTTCTTCTCGATCAGGCTCCACTCGTCCACCCGCCGCGCGCCTTCGAGCAGCAGCGACTCGGGATTGATCGACACCAGGAAGTCCTGGCGCTCGGGCCGGACGTCGGCCTCGAAGTTGAAGGTGCCCTGGGACCACGTGAACAGATAGAAAACGGCTTCCTCGATCTGCACGCGCATGTAGCGCTCGAGGTCCTGCTGCGTGATCACCGTCCGCGAGACCAGGATCTCGCCGATTTTCTTGTCGCGTTCCTTGGTCTGGAGCAGCACCGCCTCATCCAGCTGCTGCTGGGTGATGGTGCCGTGCTTGACCAGGATGTCGCCGAGGCGGTCGCGGCGATTGACGATCGACGCGTAGCAGATCCGCCCCTTGTCGAAGTAGATGTAGCCGAAGTTCGACCGGTCGGCGATCGACAGGCATCCCGTCTTCTGCCCCAGCGCCAGCAGCTGGAGCACGTCGGGGAGCGACGCTTCCTTGAGTGAACCTTTGATCGCCATATCAGCGCGGATCCTCCATCACGCGGTCGGCCGCGTCGGGCCAGTCCCACACCATCTTTTCGCGGCTGCGCACGCCGCCCGCGGTGGACACGACGATGCCCGACGTGCGGAAGCCCGAGGTGCGGCGCTCACCCCGGGCCGGCTGGCCTTCGAGGATCTCGCGCGCCAGTCCCGCCGAGACGGTCTGGCCCTGCGCCCCCGCCCCCGTCACCACGCGCTGCAGCAGCGCGCCCACGCTGCGGACGGAATCGGCCGGGCGGTCGGCCAGGTAATCGAGCAGCGCGTCTTCGACCGGGATCTTCTCCAGCTCGAGCAGCCGCGCCAGCACGGCGCGACGCACGGTGCGGTCGGGCTCGGCCAGCTCGGCCACGAGGCCGCCGCCCAGTCGCGTGCGGATGCGCTCCTCGATCCCCTCGAGACCGTGGGGATGGGCCGGCGCGGTGAACACGAGCTGCCGCTCGTCATCCGCCAGCAGGTTGAAGAGGTTGAACAGCTCCTCCTGCGTGCGGTCTTTCCCCGCCAGCAGGTGGATGTCGTCGAGCAGCAGCGCCGTGACGCGGCGGTAGCGCGCGCGCCACCAGTCGACGCGGTCGCCCTCGATCGCCGCGATCAACTCGGCGATGAAATCCTGCGTCGACAGGCAGGCGACGATCGCCTTGGGCTTTTTGGCGAGCTCCAGGCCGAGCGCGTGCAGTAAGTGCGTCTTGCCGAGCCCGCTTTTCCCCACGAGCACGAGCGGGTTGTACTTCTTCCCGGGCTGCGCGATGGCCGCGCGCACCGCGCTGACCGCCACCTCGTTGGACGGCCCCACGGCGAAGCTCGCGAGCGGGAACGCGGGCGACGGGGCGGACGGCGGCGCCGCGCCCTCGCGCACGTTGGTCGCCACGCTCTCCGCTTCAGCCAGGCGCTCGGGATCGCGGAACACGCTCTGCCCCGCAGCCTGCGGATCGAGCGCCTGCACTTCGGCGGCGAGCTCCTTCAACCGGTCCACATCCTTCGCGAACGCGGCGATCTGCTCGTCGACGCCGGCCTGGGCTTCCTGATCGAGCAGCGCCTCGAGCCGCTTGGTGCGGTAGCCCTCGCCTTCCCATCGCAGGATGGCCTCGGCCAGCCGCGCGCGCCACGCTTCCACCGCTTTCCCGACGGTGACCGACACGTCGGTGAGGAATTGCGAGAACTCATCGGGCGGCGGCGCGCCGGGCGCGGCCGCGGCGGGAGCGGCGCCGGGCGCGGGCGCGCTGAGACCCAAGACCTGCTTCACGGCTTCGGCGTTCACCGGCTGGTCGTTCACCGCCTGGAACGCGATGAGGCGATTGAGCGCGCCCATCAGCTCGCGCACGTTCTCGAACTCCGCGCCCGCCACGGTCTCGAGCACGCCGGGCTGGAAGGCGGCGGAGCGCTCGTCGGCCTTGCGGCGCAGGATGGCGACGCGCGTCTCGTAATCGGGCACGCCGATGTCCACCACCAGCCCGCCCGAGAAGCGGGAGATGAGGCGCTCGTCCAGATCGGCGATCTCGCTGGGCGGCCGGTCGCTGGTCAGCACGATCTGGTGTCCCGCCTGTTGCAGCGTCTCGGTGAGCCGCAGCAGCTCCGCCTGCATCTCCTTGCGGTTGGTGAGGAACTGTACGTCGTCCACCAACAGCACGTCCACACCCTGGAAGCGGCGGCGGAACGCGTCACCCTGCCCCGCGGCGATCGCTGCGTGAAAGGCCTCCACGTACTCGTCGAGCGTCAGGTACTCGATGTTGAGCTGGGGAGCGAGCGCCTTGGCGGCGTGGCCGATCGCCATCAGGACATGGGTCTTCCCCAGGCCCGACCCACTATAAATGAAGAGGGGGTTGTAGGCGGAGCCGGGGTTCTCCGCGACCGTGCGGCCCGCGGT
>DATLWA010000130.1:0-4872 GCA_035576905.1 Gemmatimonadales bacterium | reverse complement strand
CGGTGACTTCGGCGCCGCGCTCGAGCAGCGCGGACGCGCGCAGCGGGCGGCCCGCGGCCGAGACGAGTTTGTCGGCGATGAGACGGGCGGCTTGGGTACGCGACAGGGCGAGCTGATCGGCGAGGAAGCGGTCGAGCCGCTCGGTGGTCGCGGCCGCGACGCAAAACTGGATGGCGAGAGGCGCGGCGGCGGTCACGGCGCCGGCGCGGTCCCGGCCTCCTTCACGGAATCGTGGGACTTGCCCTCGAGCCACAGGATCACGAACAGGGCGCAGGCGCCCACCGTGATGGCGGAGTCCGCCACGTTGAACGTGGGCCAGCGCCAGTCGCCGAAGCCCACGTTGACGAAGATGAAGTCCACCACGCCCTGGGCGCTGCGCACGCGGTCGACGATGTTGCCGGCGGCGCCGGCGCACAGCAAGCCGAGCACGGCGAGCCGGACGCGATCGCCGGGGCGCGTGTGGCGCACCATGGAGCCGAGAACGAAGAGCGCCACGACCGCGAGCACCAAAAAGATCCAGCGCGAGTACTCGCCCAGGCAGATGCCGAAGGCGGCGCACTTGTTGTAGACGAGATTGAACTGCACGAGCTCGCCGATCACATCGAGCGGCAGGCGGCGGGCGAGGAACTGCTCGGCCCACAGCTTGCTGGCGACGTCCAGGCACAGCACGCCGAGCGTCGTCGCCCAGAACAACCGGCGGTCAGCGGCGCTTGCCATCTTCCTCTTTCGCTTTGCACTTGATGCAGAGGCGCGCGTGCGGCAGCGCGTCCAGCCGGTCGAAGCCGATGTCCTCGCCGCACTGCTCGCACTTGCCGAAGGTCTCGGGCGAACGGTACAGGCGGCGCAGCGCCTCGTTCACGTGCCAGAGATAGCGTCCTTCCTGCGACGCGAAGAGAAACGCCTTCTCGCGCTCCATCGCGTCGGTGCCCTGATCGGCCATGTGGAAGGAATAGCTGGACAGGTCGCCGTCGGACGCCTGCAGGCTCGAGTTGAAGGATTCGCCGTAGTAGCCGAGCTCCTTCATCACGCGCGCGCGCTCCTCGTGCAGCCGCTTCTCCAGGTGCTGGAGCTGCTTCTTGCTCAGGCCCTTGGACGGTTTCGGCTTGGCGCCCTTGGTCGATTTCGTCGGCATTATCGCGTCTCACCCTTTCGTCCGTCGTGGCGCCGCAGCGCGATGCTCACGCGGCGTCCGTCGATGTCCACATCCTTGCGTACATCCGCCGTGTCGAGCGCCGTGCCCAGCACCAGCTTCCGGGCCAGCGTCTCGCCGGTCACGTAATCCTGAAACGCTTCCACCGCGGCGAGCACGTCGGGCGCGCCGCTGACGCTCAGCTCGATGCGCGTGGCGTACGCGTAGTCCGCGTCGCGCCGCAGCCGCTGCACGCGGCTCACGACCTCGCGCGCCAGCCCCTCCTGCACCAGCGCCGGCGTGAGCGCGGGATCGAGCGCCGCCACGTACGGGCCGTCGGCCTGCACCAGCCACTCGCTCGCCACTTCGCGCGTGACGGTCACGTCCTCGGGGCGGAACTCGAGCTCCCCGTGCCGCACCGTCTCTCCATGTTCCAACGCCAGCAGCTGCGGCGCGGTGAGCTGCGACACCGCCGCCGCCGCCCGCGGCGTGTCCTTGCCGTACCGCTTGCCCAGGCTGCGGAAATTGGCGCGACCCTGCAACGTGACCAGGTCGTGATCCGATTCCAGCACCTCGAACGCCTTGGCGTTGACTTCCGAGGCCAGGATATCTAACAGGTCGGAGAAGGCCCTGCCCCGCACGGCGGGCGGCACCGACACCTGGATCCGGGCCACCGGCTGCCGCACGCGCAGGCTCTTGGCCTCGCGGGCCGAGCGCGCCAGCGTCACGAGCCGCCGCACGGCGCCCATCGCCGCGAGCAGCTCCGGCTCGGGCCGCCCCTGCACGGTGGGGAAACGCGCCAGGTGCACCGAGGTTCCCGCCAGCGCCCGGTGCAGAAAATCCGTGAGGAACGGCGCGGCGGGCGCGAGCAGCCGGCAGGCCGCGACCAGCGCTTCGTGCAGCGTGGCGAGGGCCGCCGCATCGGCCGCGCGATCGGGCGCCCAGAACCGCGGGCGATTCACCCGCACGTACCAGTTGGACAGGTCGTCCACCACGAATTCCATGATGGCGCGGACGCCGGCCGTGACGTCGTAGCCGTCCCACGCGGCGCGCACCGCGGCCGTCACTTCGTCGAGGCGCGCCAGGAGCCAGCGGTCCACCAGCGGCCGCTCGGCGGCCGGCGGCGCGCCCGCCGCCGGCGTCCAGCCCTCCACCGACCAGGTGAAGAACTTGTACAGCTCGCGCAGCTTCACCAGCAGGTCGCTCGTGACCTCGCCGACCTGGCCCGCGTCGAAGCGTTTGGGCAGCCAGACCTGGCTGGGCCCGAGGAAGTACAGGCGCACGGCGTCCGCGCCGTAGCGCTCGATCACCTGCCACGGGTTCACGATGTTGCCGCGGCTCTTCGACATCTTCTGGCCCTGCTCGTCCAGCACCTGCTCGTTCACGATCACATGGCGGTACGCCGGCTTGTCGAACACGCCGGCGGCGATCGCGAGCAGCGAGTAGAACCAGCCGCGCGTCTGGTCCACGCCCTCGCAGATGTAGTCCGCGGGAAAGTGCGCCTCGAACTCGGCCTGGTGCTCGAACGGGTAGTGCCACTGGGCGTAAGGCATCGAGCCCGAGTCGAACCACGCGTCGATCACCTCGGGCACGCGGCGCATCGTGCCTTTGCACGCTTTGCACGCCCAGGTGTACTCGTCGATGTGCGGCTTGTGCGGATCGAACCCGCCGGGGCCGAGCTTGTCGCGCGTCATCATCTGGGGCGCGCGCTCGCCCAGCTCCTGGTAGGAGCCGATCACCTCGCGGTGCTCGTGATCCTTGTCGCACTCCCACACCGGCAGCGGCGTGCCCCAGTAGCGGTCGCGCGACAACGCCCAGTCCACGTTGTTCTCGAGCCACGCGCCGAAGCGCCCGGAGCCCACCTCGGCGGGGTGCCAGTCGACGTGCGCGTTCAGCTCGATCATGCGCGCCTTGAACGCCGTCGTGCGCACGAACCAGGAGCTGCGGGCGTAATAGATGAGGGCCGAATCGCAGCGCCAGCAGAAGGGATAGGTGTGCGTGATCGGCCGCGTCTCGAGCCAGCGGCCCAGCTTCTTCAGGCGCTCGATGATCGCCTGGTTGGTCGCCTTGTCGGTGACGAGCTTGCCCTCGAGCTCCGGCGCCGTGGTGCCGCGGAACGTGCCGTCGGGCGCCACCGGATTGACGAACGCCAGGCCGTGCTGCTGGCCGGTCGCGTAGTCGTCGGCGCCGAACGCCGGCGCCATGTGCACGAGACCCGTGCCCTCCTCGGCCGACACGAACGGCGCCGCGACGATCACCCAGCGCGAGCCGTCGGGCGGCAGGTCCACGAGGTCGAGCGGCCGCACGTAATGCTTGCCCACCAGCTCGCGCCCGGTGATGGAGCCCACGCGCTTGGCCTCGGAGAGCGGCTTGCCGCCGACCTTCACATCGTGGGCGCGGGCCGCGGCGGCGATGTAGCGCACGCCGCCGACCTCGTACTCGCCGTACTCGAGGTCGGCGTGCACGGCGACGGCCACGTTGGAGAGCAGCGTCCACGGCGTCGTGGTCCACACCACCAGCTGGCGCTTGGGGTCATCCGCCAGCGGAAAGGTCAGGAACACGGAGTTGGTCTGCACCGTGTCGTAGCCCTGCGCCAGCTCGTGCGACGACAACGCGGTGCCGCAGCGCGGGCAATACGGCAGGACTTTGTGACCGCGGTACAGCAGCTGCTTGTCGTACAGCTTCTTCAGGAGCCACCACACCGTCTCGATGTAGTCGCTCGTGTATGTGACGTAGGGGTGCTCGTAGTCGAGCCAGTAGGCGATGCGGTCCGACAGCGCTTCCCAGTCGCCCTTGTACGTGAACACGCTCTCGCGGCACAGCGCGTTGAACTTCGCGACGCCGTAGGCCTCGATCTGCGGCTTGCCGGAGATGTGCAGCTGTTTCTCGATTTCGATTTCGACCGGCAAGCCGTGCGTGTCCCACCCCGCGATGCGGGTGACGCCCTGCCCCAGCATGGTGTGGTAGCGGCAGATCAGGTCTTTGATGGTGCGCGAGAAGACGTGATGGATGCCCGGACGGCCGTTGGCCGTGGGCGGGCCCTCGAAAAACACGAACGGCGGCCCGTAGCGGGTCGCCTCCTGCACCTGTTGGAACAGGCGTTCGTGCTTCCAGGTCGCGAGGAGCTGCTTCTCCAGCCCATCCGCGGTAAGCTGCGGATCGAGGGTTGGGTACGTCTTCACCCCTGGCCTTCCAGCGCGCTCAGCTCGGCGAGCTGGCGCTCGAGCAGGGCGCGGAAGCGCGCCAGGTACGTCTCGAACTGGCGCTGGGCTTCGTCCATCTGGCGGCGCACGTTCTGCTCGGCGCCGTGCGCCTCGTCGGCGATGCGCCGGCCCTCGGCTTCGGCCTCGCGCACGATCACCTGCGCTTCGCGCTCGGCGGCCGCGCGCGTCTCGGCGCGCAGCTGCTGCGCCGCGACCAACGCCTCGTTCATCGCGTGCTCGCGCTGGCGGAATTCGTGCAGCTGCTCGGCGTAGGCCGCGATCCGCTCCTCCAGGACGGAACGATCGCGGATGGTCCGCTCCAGCGCGTCGGCCGCGCGGATGCGGAAGTCCTCGACCTCGCGCGGGTCGTAGCCGCGCAGCGTCTTGTGGAACTCCTGCTTGCGGATGTCGAGCGGCGTCAGCGCGAAGGCGTCGTCGGTCACGCCGTCCTCGGGCCGAACAGGCTCGTACCCAACCGGATCGTCGTGGCTCCCTCCGCGACTGCTGTAGCGAAGTCGGCGGACATCCCCATGGAGAGCG
>DATLWA010000129.1:0-2512 GCA_035576905.1 Gemmatimonadales bacterium | reverse complement strand
GGACCAGAAGCTCTTCGTCTCCGACCGCGCGCACCTCACCCTGCCGTACCACAAGCTCCTCGATCGCGCCCGGGAGCAGAAGGAAAAGATCGGGACCACCGGGCGGGGCATCGGGCCCACCTACGAGGACAAGTACGGCCGCCGCGGGATCCGCGTGGGCGACCTGCGCAACCTCGTTCGCGCGCGGGAGCTTGTGAGTGTGCGGGTCGCCGCCGCCAACGACATGCTCGGGCTGCTCGGCGGAAAGGAACGCGCCGATGCCGCCGAGCACGCGGCCCTGCTCGATCGTCTGGCGCCGCGGCTGTTGCCCATCGCGGTCGACTCCGGCCGCGTCGTGTTCGAGGCCCTGGAACGGGGCGAATCGGTGCTGCTGGAAGGCGCTCAGGGCGCCCTTCTGGATGTGGACCACGGCACCTATCCGTACGTGACATCGTCCAATACCACGGCGGGCGGCGCGGCCGTCGGGGCGGGGATCGGCCCCACGGCCATCGACGCCGTACTCGGCGTGGTGAAAGCCTATACGACGCGCGTTGGCAACGGCCCCCTGCCGACCGAGGCGGAGCCGCCGGTTGCGGATCGGATTCGCGACCTGGGCGGCGAATTCGGCGCCACCACCGGGCGCCCGCGGCGCTGCGGCTGGTTCGACGCGGTCGTCGTGCGCTACGCCGTGCGCGTGAACGGGCTCACCGCGCTCGCCGTCACCAAGCTCGATGTGCTCGACACGTTTGCGGAGCTGCCGGTGTGCGTCGGTTATCAGCTCGACGGCGAGGAGATCGATTCGATGCCCGCGGACGTGGAGCGGATCGAGCGGGTGCGTCCGATGTACGAGTCGTTGCCGGGATGGCAGAAGCCGATCAGCGGCGCGCGGCGGCTCGCGGATCTGCCCCCCGCGGCGCGCGCCTATCTGGACCGCTTGCAGGACCTGTCCCACGCGCCGATTCATTATGTGAGCGTGGGGACGCAGCGCGATCAGATCATCGAAGTCACCTGAAAAAAAAACCCCCTGGGTTTCCCCAGGGGGTGATCGCCGGCCCGACATCGTGCGCCCTAGAACCCGATGTGAACCAAGCGAACCTTGGCAGGGCCGGCGCCGACCTCTGGCAGCCGGGCTGTCTCGAGTGCCGCGCCGAGACCCCTTTGCTTTGCGCCCCGCCGTCACCGGCGGTTTGCCCTTCGCAGAGATTCCTTGACGCGTATCACGCAAAAAGAGTGCCCTGTCACAAATGTCGTCACATCAATCGTATGCGAATCGAAATGGAGGTATTGGTGACGCAATATGCAAAGAATCGTGCACAATGCGATACGAATTTCAATTATGGCATCACTTTCCATAATGTGACAGCTTAGCTCGTGCCTACGGTCGTGCTCGTCGCACCCACTGCATTCAAAGGGTCGTTCGGTCCCCGGCAGGTCGCCGAGGCGATCGCCGCGGGAGTCCGTCGCGCCTTGCCGGGGGCGGCCGTGCTCTCGTGTCCCGTCGCGGACGGCGGCGACGGACTGCTCGACGCCGTGCTGCCGCCGGGTTCGCTGCGGGAGCGGGTGCAGGTCACGGGTCCGCTCGGCACGCCCGTTCATGCCGAGCTCGGCTGGATCGACGGCGAGACCGCCATTTTCGAGAGCAGCTCGGCCTGCGGACTGGCGCTGGTGCCTCCGGAACAGCGGGCCCCGCTTACGGCGACGACGCGCGGTGTCGGCGAGCTGGTGTGGGAGGCGGCGGACCGGGGGGCCGCGACGATCGTCGTGGGATTGGGCGGTTCGGCCACGACGGATGGCGGCACCGGGGCCGCGCGGGGACTGGGCTGGACATTCCAGGATGTTGGTGGCGCCGCGTTGCCGGAGGGCGGGGGCGCGCTCGCGGACCTCGCCGAGATCGGGGGCGGCTGGGGGCTCACCGCGACGGTCGTCGCCCTGACGGACGTGACGACGCCGCTGGTCGGTCCGACCGGCTCGGCGCACGTGTTCGGCCCGCAAAAGGGGGCGACGCCGGCGGATGTCGAGCGGCTGAGCGCCGGGCTGGACCGGCTCGCCACCCTGCTGGCGCGCCAGGGGCGGCCCGAGCTGGCCGCGCTGCCCGGCGGCGGTGCGGCGGGGGGCCTGGGTGCCGGGCTCGCCGCATTCGCAAGGGCCACCATCACCCCCGGCGCGTCGTGGGTGCTCGATCGGGTCGGCTTCGACGCCGCGCTGGCCAAAGTGGACCTGGTGATCACCGGCGAAGGGGCGTTCGACCGCACCTCACTGGTCGGCAAGGCGACGGGCGAAGTGCTGCGCCGCGCCCAGGCGGCGCGGCGAAAAGTCGCGGTCGTCTCCGCGCGGGCCGGCGACGAGATGGCGGGAGTGCACGTGGTGCGGGGCGGCGGCGCCACACTTTCCCTGGACGACGTCGCGGCGCTGGGCGAGCGCGCCGCCCGCGAAGCGTTCGGGTTGCCCGCCGCCTGACCCGTTCCTATCTTCCGGCCCTCTATGGCCAACGATAAGCTCGACAAGGTGATGGAAAAGCTCGTGTCGCTCGCCA
>DATLWA010000128.1:0-12103 GCA_035576905.1 Gemmatimonadales bacterium | reverse complement strand
CCATCGAGACTCATCGCCGGCGCCTGAGCGACAAGCTCGGCCTCAAGAGCCGAGCGCAGTTGTTCCGTTTCGCCGTCGAGGTGGGATTGCTCGAGCGCGACGCCGCCCGGCCAGGAGACGAGTAGGGATGCGGCTCCGGTCGGCGTCGGGGTTTACCCCGACCCCCCCCCCGGAACACTGATTTTCCCGATACTCGCGCTCCGACCGCTTGACTAGGGTTTGGCGTCTGTGACACGATATAGGCAAGGAGAGGTGCAATAGGTGGCCAAACGCATTCTGGTGCTGGTAATCGAAGACAATCGGCTGGTGCGCGAGGGCCTCGCCGCGTTATTGAACGAGCAGCCCGATTTCACCGTGGTCGCCGCCGCCGAAGGGGGCAACGCCGGGCTGTTGCAAGTGCGCGAGACCAAACCCCATGTCGTCCTGGTTGACGCGACCCTCGGCAGTCACGACAGCCACCGCTTGGTGGAGAGCGTCAGGAAAGAAGTGCCGCAGAGCAAAGTCATCGTGATGGATCTGCTCCCCGCCAAGGAAGACGTCATCGCATTCATCAAGGCCGGGGCTAACGGGTTCATCGTGAAGGACGCGACCCTCGAGGACTTCATCCGGACCATCCGGTCGGTCGCCGACGGCGCGGATGTGGTGCCGCCCTCGCTCACCGCCACGTTGCTGTCGCACATCGTCGATCAGGCGGTCTCGCGCAGCACCGAAGCGGTGCTCGAAGCCGTGTCGATGACCAAGCGCGAGCGGGAGATCACGAGCTTGATCGCGGAGGGTTTGAGCAACAAGGAGATCGCGCAGCGGCTCAACATCGCCACCTACACGGTCAAGAGCCACGTCCACAACATTCTGGAGAAGCTCGCGTTGCACAGCCGCCTACAGATTGCCGCGCACTCCCACAAAGCCGCGACCAGACAAGCCGACGCGCCGTCCGCCTAAGGCAGACCCCTGCACCCAATTAGCTAGTCCATTCGGAGGCGCGCCTGATCGGCGCGCCAGCCCACTCGTATTAAGTCGCATTTCATCCGGTTAGGGGATGTTTGCCCGCTTCCGCCACGGGCAACTTGTGGGCGTGAAAAGTCTTTGGGCTTACGCCTATGAAATCGTTCCGCCACAGCCAGCGCGGCTCCTCGGCCCGATCCGGACACTTCTAAAGGAAGAGACGGCGGCGGCCCGCGGCGGCGACCGCGCCTGGTCGGGGCGGCTCGTCCTGGAACGGCACGCCACGCACATCCTGATCGTCAGCGACGACGTTCGCGGGCGGGACCACCCGATCAATCGTCAGCTGGAAGCGGAGCTCGAGCGCCTGGAGGCCGCGTTCACCGTCACCGAGCCGCTGGCGGTGGCGGGCCACGCTGAAGGGGTCAGGTGGCTGGCCACCTACGAAGGGAACGGACACTAGATGCCGATCCGCTGCGCGTGGTGCGGCCGTCAAATCGGCGAAGATCCCCGGCTCACGGGCGACAGCCACGGCATCTGCGGCGACTGCGCCGAGGCCAAGTTCTCTGACGAGGGGCCGGAGTCCGAACAGACATCTCAAGAGGGAGGTGCATCGTGAACCGAACACAGGGGTGGAACGCGCTTGCGGTGCTGGGCATCGCGGCGATTGGCGCCTGCGGCCAGTCCGGGCAGGCGGCACAGGCAGACAAGTCCGGGTCGGTGTCCGTGCGTGTTCCGGCCGCGCCGGCCCCGCCGGCGAGCTGGACGCTCGATGCGGGGCGGGAATTCGCCGTGGCCACGACCGACACCATCACGTCGCGCACCGCGAAGCCGGGCAACGCGTTCGGCGCCACGGTGCTGAGTGATGTGCAGGACGGCCGCGGCCGCATCGCCATCCCCGCGGGGGCGATGGTGTACGGGACGGTCACCGAGGTGAAGCGGGCGTCGAGCCCGAGCAGCAAGGGCACGCTGACGCTCGCCGTGTCGAGCGTGACCGTGCGCGGCAAGAACTATCCGATCGACGCGAGCATCGCGGCGTTGCCGACCGAGCGCTACGGGCAGGGCGTCACCGGCGGCGACGTGTTGAAGGTCGGCGCTGGAGCGGCGGCGGGCGCGATCGTCGGCCAGATCATCGCGAAGAATCCCAAGGGAACCGTGATCGGCGCCGTCGTGGGCGCGGCGGCCGGTGCCGGCTACGCGGTGGCGACCAAGGACAGCGATGTCCGCCTCCCGGCCGGGACGCACATCCTCATCACACTGAACCAGCGCCTCATCATCGGCGGCAACTAGCAGGGGGGCACATTGCTTTGGGGCATCGTAATCATTCTGATCGTGTTGTGGGCATTGGGCCTGGGGACCGGCACCGGGGGCGGACTGATTCACCTGCTGCTCGTCATCGCCCTGGTGGTGATCGTCGTGCGCCTGTTGCAAGGCCGCAAGGTTCTATGACCCTGCGCGCGGCGGTCGTGGCGTTGATCACGGCCGCCGCGTGCGGGCCGCGGGCCACACCCGCGCAGCCCACCGCGCTCGAGGGTCAGCGGATCTTCCGGTTCGACACCTTCGGCGACGAAGTGTTCTGGACGGACACCCTCCGCATGCACGAGGTAGTCGAGGGCGCAGCTTTGGGCGGCGTCGGCGCGGGGGTCAACCCCGCGACGGCGCTCGCCGTGGGACTGAAAGTGGACCTCGACGCGCTGCCCGCCTCACTCGTCACCGCACTCAAGGGCGGCAAGGTGGACCTGACGAGCCCCGCTACCACCGTCGCGCTGCTGCAGCTCGACGCGGTCGTGGGCGTGCGGGCCGCCGTGGATACGAATGGCCGGATCACGCGGTTCGGCGTGACCTGCGCGCTGTGCCATTCGACGGTCGATAACTCGCTCGCGCCGGGCATCGGACGCCGCCTCGACGGCTGGCCCAACCGCGACCTGCAGCCGGGACTCATTCTGTCGCTTTCGCCCGCGCTCCAGGCCCCGGCGGTGCACGCCGTGCTCACGTCGTGGGGCAAGGGCAAGTACGACGCGCGCTGGAATCACGACGGCAAGAACGATCCGGTCGTGATCCCGCCGGCGTACGGACTCGCGGGGACGAACCTGGCGACCTACACCGGCGAAGGGGACATCAGTTACTGGAACGCCTACGTCGCCGTCACGCAAATGCACGGCCAGGGAACGTTTGTGGCGCCGAAGGTTCACGACAACATCCATGCCGCACCCGACCTCGTCACATCGAAGCTGCCGGCGCTGCTGCTCTATCAAGTGAGCCTCGCGGCTCCGGCGCCGCCTGCCGGTTCGGTCGATACAGCCGCGGCGCAACGCGGGGCGGCGGTGTTCGCCGGCGCCGGGCGCTGCGCGAGCTGCCACGTGCCGCCGCACTACAGCGACGCGAACACGCGGCTCCATGCGCCCGCCGAGGTGGGGACGGATCCGCTGCTCGCCCAGCGCGGCACCACGGGGCAGTACCGCACGACGCCGCTGCGCGGGCTGTGGCAGCATCCACCCTACTTCCACGACGGCAGCGCGGCGACGCTCGACGCGGTGGTGGGACACTACATCCGGACCTTGTCGTTGACGCTCACGCCGCAGCAACGGGCGGACCTCGTGCAGTTCCTCCGGACGTTGTAGCCACCATGACCGCGCCCGCCGCGCATCGTGCCGCGACCGCCGCCATGCCGGCCCGCGCCAGCGCGCGGCTGACGCTGCACGCGCTCGAAGACGGTCGGCTCACCGAGCGCCACCTCGCCGGCGACCCGCAGGCATTCGGCGCCCTGGTGGACCGCTATCAGACGCGCCTGTTGAACTTCATCAATCGCAGCATCGACGACCGGGACCGGGCGGAGGATCTCGTGCAGGAAGTGTTCGTGCGCGTGTTCCGCCACCTGCACCGCTTCGACCGGACCAAGAAGTTTTCGACGTGGATCTACACGATCGCGTCGAATCTCACGAAGAACGAGCTGCGGAGCCGCAGCCGCAACCCGCTGGTGCTGCGCCCGCTGTTGGAGTTTGAGGACACGCGCACCCGCCCCGACGACCTGTTTCGCCGCAGTCACCTCGCGGAAAACGTGGCGCAGTGTGTGAGCCGGCTGCCCGAGGCGCTGCGCGACGTCTTCGTGCTGCGCGAGCTCGAGGGCAAGACGTACCAGGACATCGCCGAGATCACCGGCTGCAATCTGGGGACGGTGAAGAGTCGTTTGAGCCGCGCCCGCAACGTCTTCGCGCAGCTCATCAAGCCGCTATGGCAGGATCTGGCGTAGCGCGGCCCGTCTCGCTCCCGCACCGAAAGAGCTAGTTCCGCCTCCCCCACCGTCGTTAAGCCGTCTTTCATCCCGCTGAGTGATGTCGCCGCGGCGCCCGCACGCGCAAGATGCGTGTGAGCGAATCAGCACCGAGATCGAGAATCCGACATGCGGGAGCATCTATGAAACCCAGCGCCAAGGACCAGGCGGCAGGCAAGCTTCACGAAGTGAAGGGCAAGCTCAAGGAACAGGCCGGAAAACTCATTCGGGACCCCGATTTGGAAGCCAGTGGCAAGGACGAAAAGCACGTGGGCCAAATCCAACAAAAAATCGGCCAGGTCGAGAAACTTCTGGGGGAGTGATCACCATGTCACGAGCGCCTTTCTTCACGCGCAGCGGGTCACAATTAGCGTGGCTGTTTGCCGGCATCGCCGCGAGCGGCTGCGCCACGAATCCCGCGACCGGCAACAGCCAGCTGATGCTGATCAGCGAGGATCAGGAAATCGCGATGGGGCGCCAAGCCGACACCGCGGTCATCGCTACCATCGGGTTGTATCCCGATGCCGTCTGGCAGCGCTACATCCAGCAGTTCGGCGCGCGGCTCGCAGCCACGTCGGAGCGGCCCAACCTCCCTTGGACCTTCCGCGTGGTGGACGACCCGGCGGTGAACGCGTTCGCGTTGCCGGGCGGCTTCGTCTATGTGACGCGCGGCCTCCTGGCCCATCTCACCAACGAGGCTGAGCTGGCCTCCGTGGTGGGCCACGAGATCGGCCACGTCACAGCCCGGCACACGGCCGCGGAGATGAGTAAACAACAGTTGATCGGTCTGGGGCTCGCGGCGGGCAGTATGGTCAGCTCCCAAGTCGCGAAGTACGCGGGCACCGCGAACCAGGCGCTCGGTATCCTCTACCTCAAGTTCTCGCGCGACGACGAGAGCCAGGCCGACGAGCTGGGCCTGCGCTACATGCGCCGCGCCAACTTCGATCCGCGCCAGATGCCCGAGGTGTTCCGCATGCTCGACCGGTTGGACGCGGCGGGCGGCGGCGGCCGTCTGCCCACGTGGCTCGAGACGCACCCCAGCCCGGCCAATCGCGTCGCCGCCATCTCGTCGCAAATCGCGGCGCTGCCGCAGGATTTCTCCGGGACGGTGGTCAACCGCGACCCCTACGAGCGGCTGCTGGACGGTCTGGTCTTCGGAACGGATCCGCGCCAGGGCTATTTCACGGGCAGTGAGTTCTTTCATCCGACACTGCGCTTCCGGCTGACGTTCCCCAGCGGCTGGACGACGAACAACGGCGCGCAGGCGGTGGTCGCCGTCAGCCCGCAGGGCGATGCCGCGGTCGAGCTGTCGCAGGCGGCGCAGCCGAGCGCCGACGCGGCGGCGCGCGCCTTCCTGGCGCAGCAGGGCCTCACGGCCGGCTCGTCCGTCCGCGTGGGTCTGGCCGGCGGCCTGTCCGGCATCAGCGCGGCCTTCTCCGCCGCGACCGACAACGGCACGCTCCGGGGCACGGCACTGTTCGTGGACTACGGCGGGGCCGTGTATACCATCGTCGGCTACGCGCCCGAGGCGAAGTGGTCGGGCTATCAGGGCGTGGCCGAGCGGGCGGAGCGGAGCTTCCAGTCCCTGACCGATCCCGTGGCGCTCAACATCCAGCCGCAGCACGTGGACGTCCTGACGCTGGGCGTGAGCTCGACGATCGCGCTGATGCTGGGCCAGCGGTCGTCGCCGGTGAGCGGGGCGGAGCTCGCCCTCATCAATCAGGTCGAAACGCAGACGCCGTTCGCGTCCGGGCGGCTCATGAAATGGGTCATCGGAACGGCACAACCCGTTCCCTAGAGGAGATCGCATATGAAGCCGTACGTAATTGCCGGCATCGCGCTGGCCGTGATCGGAGCGTTCATCGTGTTTCGCGGGTTGAGCTACGGCTCCGAGCGGAACGTGATGCGCGTCGGCGATGTGCAGGTGTCCGCCGAGTCGCGGCAGATCGTCCCCACGTGGGTCGGCGCCGTGGCGATCGCTGGTGGCCTCCTGCTGATGGTGGGAATGGGGCGGCGTCGTGGAGCCTGACAACGAGGAGTCGCGGTCCGGCGCCGCGCCGACGCGCGAGAGCGCACAGAGCTATCTCAACCGGCTGTACGAGGAAATCGAATTGCGGTCTGCTCCGCACCGTTTCGCGGGGAGTGAAGTCTGGGACGACTGCACGTCCTAGGGAGGGGTATGTGGCGGACGTGGCTCGCAGGAATCCTGACGCTGGGACTGGTCGCGTGTTCGGGCGCTGAGGCGAGCGAGCCGCAGCTCGCGCGGGCCGAGCCATGGCGGCCGGGCGATGGGACGTGGGACCGGACGCTTGCCGTCGGGACGCTGATCGAGGCGACGACCTGCAACGAGGTGGATGGGACGCTCACGGCGATGGTGAGCGGCGACGTACGGAACGCACGGCGGTGGGTGGTGATTCCGGCTCGGTCGCCGGTGGGGCTGCGCATCGTGCCGGGCCGGCGGGCCGTCATCGCGCTCGACATCACCTCGGTGACGGTCGCGGGCGCGGTGTATCCGCTGACGGCGACCATCGCCCTGACGCCGCTGGTGGCAGGCGCGGGACGCAACGCGGCGATGGTGGTTTCAGGCACGCGTATTCTGTTCGTGCTGCGCGACGGCCTCACCGTCGCGGGGCGCGGCGCGGCGTCCGCCACCCTAGTAGCTAGTCCGTTCGACGCACGACCCCCCCGGGTACCACCCCGCAATTGCTAAGTCGTCTTCCATCCCGGCGAGGGATGCCCCCCTTGTCCACGCGGTAGCACCTTCTCTATCTGCAGGCGGTGGCGTTTCGATCGCCTGTGGATCACCACAGTTGATGGGGAGCCACGATACGCATTAAGGCTCCGGGGCGGAGGACGTATGTCGAAGTCATGGCTTCTAGGAGTTCTGGCGTTGGGCCTCGCGGCGTGTGCACCCGCGGCGGGGAAAGAGGAAGTCGGCGGCACGGTGGTACGGACGCGCTTCACGCTGGCGTCGGGCACGCAGGTGGGCGCGACGATTCAGGATGCGCTCTCTTCGCGCACCAACCATGTGGGCGATATGCTGCGGGCAACGGTCAATTCGGACATCAAGGACGCGCAGGGCTATATCGCAATTCCTGCGGGATCCGTGCTGGCGCTGCGGGTCGTGAAGCTGGCACCCGCCACCAACAAGAGTCAGGCGGACGGCAGGCTCGCGCTGACGGTGTCGACGGTGACCGTGCGCGGCCAGGTCTATGAAGTGAACGCACCAATCGCATCGACGCCGCACACCCTGGTGGGGCGTGGCGTCACCGCCGGCGAAGTCGAAAAGGCGGGCGGCGGTGCAGTGATCGGGGCGGTCGCGGGCCGGGTCATCGGCGGCGACACCAAGGGCGCCGTGATCGGTGGCGCAGTGGGCGGAGCGACCGGAACCGCGGTGGCGATCCACTTTGCCAGCCGCGACGTCGTGGTCACCCCCGGGACGCGGGTCGCGTTCTCGCTGGGGCAGGCCCTCACCGTTTCAGCGCGTTAGGAGGATCCCATGAAAATCACACGGATCATGTGGTACGCGGGCACCGTGGTCACGACGCTGGCCATGCTGGCCGCGACGGCGACGGCGGCGGCGCAGTCCCAGGAATCGGCACCGCGCGTCCGCGCGGCGTCGGCGCGCGACAGCTCGAAGGCCGATCGGCAGTACTCGGCCAGCGTCAAGAGCTTCCGCGGCCTGGCGGCGAAGTTGAATACGACGCCCGAAGCGCTCGTCAGCGCCTTTGCGCGCGCCCGGACCGCCAATCCCAAACTCAGCCGCGGCAATTTCGTCGCGGCCAACGTTCTGGCCGATAACCTCGGCGCTCAGCACCCCGGCATCACGACGGCCGCGATTCTCTCCGGCTTGCAGAGCGGTAAGAGCATCGGCCAGACGCTTCAGAGTTTCGGGCTTTCCAGCGCCGAAGCCAAACAGGCGCGGAAGACCGCCGACCGCGACGTGAAGGACGCCAACAAGCGGATCAAGGACGCGGACCACCGCGACCAGGTCGAGCGGCACGATGCGCAGCAGCGCGCGAACCACGCTGCCAATGCGCGGGACAAGAACAAGAGCAAGAGACAGCAATAGGGCTGAGCAGCAAACGCAGCCCCGGGGCGATCGCGCTTCAGGGACTTCGTGTTCATCTGCGGGCGAGGGAGCTCCGACGTCGAACTTGGATCCCAAGCCGCCGGCAGGCATAAGCAGTTAGGGGGCAGTATGAAGTCTTCATTCAAGGGCAGCACTCGATTGATCAGTCTTCTTCCGTTCGCGGCGCTGCTGTTCGCGGCCTGCGATTCGTCCACCGGTCCCGGCGGCGTCACACCGCCATCGCTGGCAGCAGCGGCGACCTACGGCATCCTCGCCGGCACGGCGGTGAGCTGTGCGGGCCCGGTCGGAACCGTCAACGCCGACGTCGGCATCTTCCCGGGCAGCGCCATCACGGGCTTCCCGACGTGCACCATCTCCGGGACGCAGCGCATCGCGACCGCGTTGGCCGGCACGGCGCAGGGTAACCTGACCACCGCGTACAACAAGCTGAAGGGCATGGCCTGCGGGACCACGATCTCCGCCGATCTGGGCGGCACCACGCTGGCGCCGGGCGTCTATTGCTCCGCGTCGTCGGTTGGGTTGACGGGCGCCCTGACGCTCGACGGCCAGGGGAATAGCAACGCCGTGTTCGTCATTCAGGCGGGCTCCGCGTTGACGGTCGCCGGGTCGGTCGTACTGATCGGCAGCGCCCAGGCGAAGAACGTGTACTGGCAGGTCGGCAGCTCGACCACCATCGGGACCGGGAGCACCATGAAGGGCAACATCCTCGCGCTCTCGAGCATCAGCTTCGCCGCCAACGCCACGTTGCTGGGCCGCGCCTTGGCGCGTAACGGCGCCGTGTCGCTGGGCAGCAATAACACGATCTCCCTCCCGTAGTTCGCAGGTGGAGGGCAGGCGGTCCGGGGTGCATTCCGACGGGGAATGCATCCCGAGCCGCCGCAGGTTCACGCAGTCCGAAGAGAGAGGCATCACCATGTCAGCATTGGTTCGCGTTCTCCCGATTGCCGCGCTGGTACTCGCGGCGTGTAATCCATCGCCGAAGCCCGCGGCCGCGGCCGTGTCCGCCCCGGTGGCGTCGTCCGCCGCGGCGCTCGCGACGATGAACGCGTTCATTCATTTCGAGAACGATCAGTTCAACCTCAGCGACTCCGCCAAGGCGATGCTCGACGACAAGGTCGCGATTTTCCGGGCCAACCCCGGCATGCGCATCGTCATCGTGGGGTACGCGAGCGAGCCCGGCACCGCGGATTACAACTTCTCGCTGGGCGGCAGGCGTGCCACGGCGGCCAAGGACTATCTGGTCAGCCGGGGCATCGATGCGAACCGGATCGAGATCGAAACCCGCGGGCAGGGCGAATTGGTGCTCGAGGGCCCCGGCGAAGTCGCCGCGGCAGAGAACCGGCGGGACGAGTTCCGGCTGCTGATCGGGTCCGGTTATCTGGTGCAGCCGAAGTAGTTCTCTCACACCGGAAGGAGCTTTCACCATGGCGAAGAAAAGCAGAGGCGGTCGGATGACGGCGGCCAAGCGGCGTGCGGCGAAGTCGGCCGGCGGCCGCGGTCGCGTCAAGAATCGTAGAGTCGGTCGCAAGATCATGAAGTCCTAACCAAGAGGATCCATATGCGACGTTCCCTGGCACAAGTACTCAGTACGGCCACGCTGGTGACGCTGGCGGTCGGTTGCGCCATGAACAAGGCGGAAAAGGGCGCGATCATCGGCGCGGGTGCCGGGGGCGCCGCGGGCGCCGTGATCGGTCACGCGACCGGCTCCACGGTACGCGGGGCCATCATCGGCGCGGCGGTGGGCGGCGTCGCCGGTGCCGTGATCGGGCACCAGATGGACAAGCAAGCCCAGGAGCTCGCGTACGAGCTGCCCGGAGCGACGGTGCAGCGCGTGGGCGAGGGCATCACGGTGACGTTCCCCGACGGCCTGCTGTTCGGGTTCGATTCCGATCAGCTCGACGCCGGCGCGCGCGACCATCTGCGCACGTTCGCCGCGAGTCTGACCAAGTACCCCAACACGCGCACGCTGATCGTGGGGCACACGGATTCACAGGGCAGCACCGCCTACAACATGGATCTGTCGAACCGGCGGGCGCTGTCGGCGGCGCGGTTCATCACCGGCGAGGGTATCGCGCGCGCGCGCATCTGCACGGCGGGCCGCGGCGAATCCGAGCCGATCGCCACGAATGCCGAAGAAGAAGGCCGGCGCCAGAACCGGCGCATCGAGATCGCGATCTACGCCGACAGCGTCACCACGAGCGGGTCGGGAAACTGAGCGCGGAGGGTACGCGCCTGGTATCTCCCGGCGCGCGGCGGACGGAGTGGAAGGGATCGGACGATGACGCACGGGACGATGCAGGGGGCGAAGCAGCGGCGGACGGAAGCGGCGCTCCAGGAAAGTGAGGCGCGTTTCCGCGCGATCTTCGACGGCGCTGCATTCGGCATCGCCGTTGTAGGCATGGACGGGCGCCCGCAACACTGCAATCCCGCCTTGGAGCGCATCCTCGGCTACAACCAAACCGAGCTGCGCGGCATGACCTTCGCGTCGTTCACCCACCCGGACGATGTCGCTGTCGACGTGGGCCACTTCGACGAGCTGTGCCGCGGCATCCGCGACGAGTATCACATCGACAAGCGCTACATCCGCAAGGACGGGCGCATCGTCTGGGTCCGCCTCTCGGTCTCGGCACTGCACGATACCAGCGGCGAGACGACCTGTCTCATCGGCATGGCCGAGGATCTCACGGCTGAGAAGGACGGCCAGGCCGAGCGCGAGCGGCTGCTGCACGACCTGCGTCGCAGCGAAGAACGTCTGCGCCTGGCGCTCGGAGCGGCCGCGATGGGGATTTGGGAGTGGGACGTCGCGACAAACCGCGTCACGTGGTCGGAGCAGCTCGAGCAGATCGTCGGCCTCGCGCCGGGGGCGTTCGGCGGAACGCTGGACGCATTCCAAGAGCTGGTGCATCCCGAGGACCTGCCCGCTTTCCAACAGGCGATTCGGGCCGTCGTGGATGACCCGAAGCACGGCGACACATTCGAAGAGGAGTTTCGCTTCCTGCTGCCCGACAGCGCGCACCGCTGGGTCGCCACCCGGGCGCGGCTGCTGCGCGACGAGGGCGGGCGGCCCACGCGGCTGCTCGGCATGGCCCACGACATCAGCCGGCTGCGCCAGCTCGAGCACCAGTTCCATCAGGCGCAAAAAATGGAAGCCGTCGGCCGCCTGGCCGGCGGTGTGGCACACGACTTCAACAATCTGCTCACGGCGATTAAGGGCTATTCCGAATTCCTGATGGAGGAAATGCCCATCACTGACAAACGCCGCGCCGACGTGGAGGAGATCTCTGCGGCCGCGGACCGGGCGGCCGCGCTCACCAAGCAGCTGCTGGCGTTCAGCCGCAGCCAGGTGCTGGATCCCAAGATCATCGACCCCAACGCTGTGGTCACCAGTATGGAGAAACTGGTCCGCCGCTTGATCGGGTCCGATATCGAGGTGCACGTGATCCTCGCCAAGGCGCCCGGCGCGGTACGGGTCGACCCGGGGCAGCTGGAGCAGGTCATCATGAACCTCGCCGTGAATGCGCGCGACGCGATGGCCGACGGGGGGACACTGACGATCGAGACCAGCGTCGTGGACCTTGGCGAGCGCTTGATTGAACAGCGCATGAATTTGGCGCCCGGCCGCTACGTCGTGCTGACGGTGAGTGATACCGGCACCGGCATGACGGCCGAGGTCCAAGCGCGTCTGTTCGAGCCGTTCTTCACGACCAAGGAGAAGGGCCGCGGGACCGGTCTCGGCCTGTCGACCGTGTACGGGATCGTACAGCAGAGCGGGGGCGCGATCTGGGTGTACGGCCAGCCCG
>DATLWA010000127.1:0-11265 GCA_035576905.1 Gemmatimonadales bacterium | reverse complement strand
GCGCGTGGTGGAAGTCCTGCGGCGCTGGGCGCGCAAGGATGCGCCTAACGTGATTGCGCTCGCGGCCGACTTCACGCAGCCACTCGACCTGCCGGGGCTCGGTGCGGCACAGCTGGATGGCATGCTGCTGGCCAATGCGCTGCACTTCGTGCCAGAAGGCGAGGCGGTGCTGCGACGCCTGGTGGAGCGGGTGCGCCCCGGCGGCCGCCTGGTGGTGGTCGAATACGATCAGCGGACCGCCAGCCGCTGGGTGCCGGCCCCGATCCCGCCTGCCCGGCTGGCCCAGCTCGCTGCGGCTGTGCACCTCTCGGCTCCGACCATCACTCGGACCCGGCCCTCAGCGTTTGGCGGTACTCTCTACGTCGCAGTCACGGAGCGCCTCCCCGACTGATGCGCTGGCGCAACACGACTCTGAGCAGCATCTTGGCTGATCTCCTACACATTGGGAAGCCCGATGATTGGCAGGATCGCGCTCCTGGCGGGGCTTATTTCTTCGGCCGGCCTCGGCGGCGTGCGTGGGCAGGACGCCTGGTCTGCTCCGCCCCTTCTGCATAATCGGTCGACGATTCCCGGAGTCGTCGAATTCGACTTGACGGCCGCGCCGGCGCGGCTGGCACTGGTCCCCGGCACGCTCACCGACGTCTACGCATACAACGGCAGCATTCCCGGCCCCACGCTCGAGCTGCGCGAGGGCGACCGGGTGACCATCCACTTCCATAATGATCTGCCCGAGGCCACCACCGTGCACTGGCACGGCCTCAATGTCCCGGTCAGCGCCGACGGCAGCCCCTACGATCCCGTGGCACCCGGCGCGAGCCGCGATTACGTGTTCACCGTCGGTGCCGGGACGGCCGGCACCTATTGGTACCACCCGCACCCCGATCACCGATCGGGCTTTCAGATCGCGAAGGGCCTGTTCGGCGCGATCATCATCCGCGCGGCGGACGACCCGCTCGCGGGCGTCCCCGAGAAGTTGCTGATTCTTTCCGATAATCGCTTTCGCGCCGACGGCTCGCTCGACCTGCCGGACCCCGATTCGCCGCAGGGCCAGATCGACATGGAGAACGGGCGCGAGGGCGACGTGCTGTTCGTCAACGGCCACGTGCTGCCTACGATCCCCATCCAGAGCGGCGCGGTGCAACGCTGGCGCGTGATCAACGCGTCCGCCGCCCGCGTATACCGGCTCGCGCTGGCGGGACAGACGATCCTGCACGTGGGCGACGACGGCGGCCTGTTCGAGCGGCCCGACGAGGTCAAGGAAATCCTGCTCGCCAATTCGGAGCGCGTCGAGCTGCTGGTGCGCGGCGACGGCCAGCCGGGGAGCCGCACGACGCTGCAGGCCTTGCCGTACGACCGTTACGTGCCGCAGACCCGCCCCGCGGGCTGGAATCAAACGCGCGACCTGCTCACGCTCGCCTACTCGGCCGACCGCCCGCGGCCACCGCTGGTGCTGCCTCCCACGTTGCGCGTCATCCCGGCGCTCGACACCGCCGACGCGACCGTCACGCGCGTCGTCGTGCTGAGCCAGGGGCTCATCAACGGCAAAGCGATGGACATGAATCGCGTCGATTTCGAGGGGCGGCTCGGCACGACGGAGATTTGGGAAATCGATAATGTGGTGGGCATGGACCACCCGTTCCACCTGCACGGCTTCCATTTTCAAGTACTCGACCGCAACGGCGTGCCGGCGCCGCGGCGCAGCTGGAAGGACTCGGTCAACGTGCCGGCGCACGAAACGGTCCGCATCATCGTGCGGTTCGATGGCTACCCCGGAAAGTGGATGTTCCACTGCCACATTCTGGATCACGAGGATCAAGGGATGATGGGCGTCCTGGAACTCAAATGAAAGGCGAGCACATGCGTTGGCGTCACAGTGTACCGGCGTTCGCAGCGTTGTCCGTGGGAGTCCTCGGCTTGGCGGCCTTCCTGAGTCCGCGCGCGAGCGTCGCCGGCCGGGTGGCACAGCAGACGGATCTCGTGGCGCGCGGGCGCTACCTCGTGATCACCCATGATTGCGGCGGCTGCCACGGCGGCGGCTCCGACCCCGCCGCGCCCGGTTGGCTCGCGGGCATGACGAGCCCGGATCAGGAGTTCTTGATCGGGCCCTGCGCCACGAAGCCGGGGGCGACGCCGTGCTTCCACACGCGCCCGCGCAATTTGACGCCCGACAACACCACGGGGCTGGGCCGCTTCAGCGAGCGCCAGATTTTCAACGCGCTGCGCTACGGCCTGCGGCCGGAAGAAACGCCCGACGTAGAGATCACCTCCATGACGCCGGGGCAGGGCAACTTTCCGGCCCACCCGCGCTACCTCGCGCCGCCGATGCCGTGGCCGGCGTGGCGCCACATGCCCGACCAGGATCTCTGGGCGATCGCGGCCTACCTCAAGCGGGGCGTGAAGCCCGTGACCAATAAAGTTCCCGACAGCGAGGGCCCGCCAGACTTCTGGGTGAGCGGGTACACCGCGGACAAAATCGGGTCGTATCCCGTCGCCGCATTCCCCACCGCCAACGAGCGCGTGCCGCAGCAGTGACTTGAGCGTCCGCCGCCCGGCGCGCGCGTTTTGTGAGGTGAGTCACGCGGGCGGCGGTCGCAGGACGGGCCGCCGCCCGTTACCCGCCCGGAGGTGTGGGGTATCTTCACGACACCTCCAGCGAGGCGATGACCCTATGTCCGAGCACCGCCGACTGGTTCTGCGTAAAGCGAGCGCCGCTCTCCACGGGCGGCCTGTGGTTTTGCTGCGCGTCACGAGCGGTGGACGGCTCGTGACGGAGACTGCGACCGGTCCGGTCGCAGCCCCCGATCCGGTCGAACATGACGTGGTGCAGACGTTGCGCGCCTGGGGATTGGCGCTGAGCGACGGCGACCTGTGGATCGCATGCCGGCTCGACGGGGCGCGTTGGCAAGTGGCTCGCGTGCGCGGCGACATGCCCGCACCGGCCCCGAGCGGCGTCGAGAACCGCAGCGCGGATCGACTTACCCTCGAGCTGGCCGGTTTGGTGCTGGGCGGCTTCGAGCGCTCCGTGGCGGCCGTGGATCAAACGACGGTCTATCTCTGTGCCGCGGCGTCGGTGCTCGACTCGTGTCTGAACCGCGTCCGCGACATCACCGGTCTGACCACCGCCGCCCGCGCCCGGCTGCTCGCGGACCTGGCGGGCGTGGCCACAGCTATCGAAGGCGCGCTGCGGGCGGCTTAGACGCCTTGGTTCAAGGCGTCCTCCGGAACGACGACGCGATCGCCACCCCGGCGACGATCACGTTAGCCACGATCACCGGGGTGGCGTGGAGCAGCACGCCGTAGGCGGTCCAGAGGCAGGCCGCGCAGCCCTGCACGCGCCGCAGGGTGACGGCGTTCTTCGTGAAGTACGACGCCGTGAACACGGCCGTCGCCAGCCATCCGATCGAGTCCCGCATGAGGCCTCACGGGGCCGGGTTCAGCGCGAGTACGCTCGTGAGCCACGCGTATTGCCCGGCGTCGTAGTAGTAGGTCCAGCGCGGGTGGCTGGGGCCCGCCACGGTGGGCACCGCATACACCCCATCGGCCACCATCGCCGCGTCCGACATGCCGCCGCCCAAGTCCGCAAACGGGGCGGCCGGCTTGTCGCTGCCGAACAGACCGTTCGACATCGTCACGGAGTATACCAGCGTCCCGGCGCCGACGGTGAGCGGCCCGGGGTCGGCGGGTGTGATGCCCGTGCCGATGCCCGAAGTGGACTGCGATCCCGCGAACGCCGTGGCGTAGTTCGGATCGACGCCCGAGTACGCCGAGATGAGCAGGCCGCCGTCGGGCACGGTCTGCGAAAAGTGCGCCTGAATCGCGTACACAATGCTCGGGTCGGGATTGGGCTCTGGGAAGCCCTGGATGTTGGTCGCGACGTAGGTGGCCATCGACACGCCGCCCCGCGTCACGGACTCGACGAGGTGGAACGTGTTGCCTACGGGCGTGCGCTGGGTGTTGGTCATGAAGTCGCTGACCGACACGAGCGTCGCCGGGCCGACCCAGAAGATGGTCGCGACCACGACATCACCCAAGCGGGGGTTGGTGGGATTGAACCCCTTCGCGAAGATGGCGGTGTCCCGCTCATTCAGGGTGCCGTTGAACTGATCGAGCGCGATGCGGGTGGCGGCGGGCGCGTTGACGGCGAACGGCGTGCTGGTGGCGCCGGTCAAGCCCGCGGCTGTCGCCTGCAGCGTGTAGCCGCTGGCGGCGCGGTCGATGCTCAGATTCGCGAACGTGGCGACGCCGCTTGCGGCGGTCGCCGTGAGCGTGCCGGAGAGCGTCCCGCCGCCCGGGTTGGTGCCCAGCGCGATCGTGATCGCGCCGCTGTAGGTCGCGTCCGTGTTGCCCGACGCGTCCTGCGCGGCGACCCGCACGGCGGGGGAGATGGCGCTGCCGGCCGTGACGGTGCCCGGCTGAACCGTGAACGTCAGTCGCGTCGCCCCGGGCGGCTGGCTGACCGTCACACTGTGCGAGATCGAGTTCGTGGCGCCCTGGTTGTCGGTGACCTGCAGCGTGGCGCTGTAGGTGCCCGCCGCCGCGTAGGAGTGGGACGGGCTCACGGCCTGTGAGGTGGCGCCGTCGCCGAACGTCCAGGCCTGACTGGCGATCGAGCCGTCCGGGTCGCTGCTGCCATTGGTGAAGCTGCAACTGAGCGCCGAGCAGCTGGACGTAAACGCGGCCGCGGGCGGCTGGTTCGCCGCTGACACGGTGACCGGCTGCGACGTCGTGTTCGTCGCACTTTGATTGTCGGTGACGGTCAACGCGACGGTGTACGTGCCAGCCGCGGCGTAGGTGTGTGACGGGTTCTGCTGAGCCGACGTCTGGCCGTCGCCGAAATCCCAGCTGTACGTGCTGATCGTGCCGTCGGGATCGCTGCTCGTGCTGGTGAATCCGCAGCTCAACGCGCTGCAGCTCGAGGTGAATGCGGCGACCGGCGGCTGGTTGGACGAGCCCGCCGGGTTGAGCGCGATGGCGGTCGCGAGCCACGTATGGGTCGCATTGAAGGACCAGCCCCATGTGGGATCGAGCGACGTCGCGCTGGCCGGCACCGTGTATTCCACGTCGAACTGCAGCGGCGGGGAGTCCATCGAGATGTTGGTCAGGTACGTGAAGCCCGCCGGCGCCGTGCGACCCGCCACCCCTTCCGACGTCATCGACACGGCATACGCCAGCGCGCCCGCGCCGACCGCGATCGCGCCGGGATGGGCGAGCGTCGGTGTAGTGGAGCCCGAGCCGGTGCCCGAGCGGTGCGCGCCCAGCGCCTGCGCGAACACGGGATTCACGCCTGTGAACGCCGAAACCAGCGTCCCGCCGCCCGCCACCGCGGTAGAGAGATGCGCCCTGATCAAGAGCTCGTGGCCGAGCACGTCCTTGGGATAGGGGTAATTCTGCACATTGCTGGCGACGTAGGTCGCCATGGAGATGCCGCCGGCGGTGACGTACTCGACCAGGTTGTACGTGTTGCCGACCTGCTGGCCGGACCATAGCTCGTCGGTCACCGACGTAATGACGTTGGTCGAGCCGGTCCAGACAAAGGTGGCGACGACCGTGCTGCCGAGCGGTGGATTCTCGGGGTTGAACTCCTTGCTGAGCTCGAGGCCGCTTTGCGGCATCGTGCCGTTGAAGCCCCAGAGCGCAATGGCCGATCCCGGCGCGTCCACGGCGAAATGCGGAGCGCCGGCGCCGTGACTCTGGGGGGTGAATGCGTCGGAGCAGCCCGCCGCGAGCAGGGCTGCCGCGAGAAGCCGCTTGGACGTAGTCCGGCCTCCTGTGGAGTGGGCGCGACGTAGCGGTCCATGCGCCACGCGGCGGCGCTGGGGCAGTCAGCAAAGTTCGCGCCGCGCCTGGAGGAGGGCGCCGCGCCCGCCTCCCGTCCGGGCTTCGTCAGATGGGTGTGAGGCCCGTGCCACGGCCGTTGCACGCGTGTGCCGCAGGCGGCGCAAGTGACGCGGCTTCGCAACCTCCTGGGGCGCCTACTTCGTCGCCCAGGAAGGGCTCGTGAGATCGATCCGCCAGACGGGTCCCGAATAGAGCGGGCCCTGAAAGCGCACGAACGCGGGTACCTCGTCGCTGATGATCCACACGTGGCTGTCCGGCGGCGACTGGCCCTTGAGCTCCGCGAAGAAACGCAGCACGACGCCGAGCTTGGGTTCGAGCGTGAAGCGGACGGCCGTCTCGGCGTGTTGGCCGAGCTGCATGCGCTGGGTCCCGGAGGGGACGATCGCGAGGGGAATAATGAGCGGCTGGGGTGTGAACGCGACGACGTGGACCGTCGCGCCGCGGCGCGCGGAGAGGTTCTTCGCGATGGTGATGATCATGCCGTTGTACACGTCGGGTGGCAGGTCGAGCGTGCCGGTGTATCGATTCTCCTTGCCGTCCTTGTGGGACTTGGTCCTCACGACATACTGGCCGGAGTGCTCCAGCGTCACCTCAAGGTCCTGGGCAAAAACGGGTCCGCTCTGCTCGAGATGGTAACTCTGCATCGTGAACACGCCGTGCTGGGTGAAGCTGACCGTTTCCTGGAAGACGGAGGAGTCGCTGAAGTGAAACACCAGCCGGCTCTGGATCGCTGAATCGCCGGGGACCTGGAGCAGGTCGCCGTGGGCGATGAGGCTGTCGTGGGCGTTGCGCAGCTCGAGAAAGCCGTGGACCGTGCCTTCCGAGTAGTGCACCGAAATGGCGGCCGGTACCACCCGGTGGACGCTCGGCCCGGCGGAGAGGACGGCGAGAGCCAGCAGCAACACGGCGCGCAAGTCGAAGCCCATGGGGGAGCTTACCGCGGGGCACGCGGCTAACCCATGGCCCGATGGGGGTAGACCCTTGGGTGGGGCCCCGCAACCTTCCGGGCCTCGATTCCGTCCTATTTCGCAAGCTCTCCCGGGATCACACCATGTTCGCCGTTTTCGCACTGACCGCTGCCGCCGCGATCGCTCAGGGCCCCGCACAGGCTCCCCGCGCCCGGGCGCCCGCCGCCGCCTTTCCGCCGGCGGTCGCCCTCCGCGCCCCGCGCCCGCCGGTGATCGACGGACGGGACGATGACGACGTCTGGCGTACGGCCCCGGCCATCACGGACTTCCGGGAATGGGATCCGGTCGAAGACACGACGCCCCGATTCCGCACGGAGGCGCGGATCGCCTACGACGAACGCAACCTGTACGTCTTCGTGCGCGCGTTCGATGCCCACCCCGATAGCATCAAACGCCTGCTCGCCCGGCGCGACGTGCTGCCGCCCACCGATCACATCGGCGTGATCATCGACGCCTACCACGACCGGCGCTCGGGCTACGAGTTCTGGGTCGATCCGGTGGGTGTGAAGTTCGACGCCGCGGTCTACGACGACGACCACGAAGACGAATCCTGGGACGGGATTTGGGACGTCGCGACCGTGATCGACTCGCTCGGCTGGACGGCCGAGTTCCGCATCCCGCTCTCGCAGCTGCGCTACCCGATCGAGCCGACGCACGTATTCGGGCTGGCGGTGACGCGCGACATCGAGCGCTACAAGGAACGCGTCGCGTGGCCGGTATTCCGCCGCTCCAAGGCCGGGCTCGCGTCGCAGCTCGGCGATCTCACGGGCGTCGACAGCATCTCTTCGCCTCGCCGCGCCGAGCTGACGCCATATACCGTCACGAAGAACGTGTCGGTGCCGCGCGCGGGCGGCTTCGACCGCTCGCAGCGCCTGTCGCTCGGCGCCGACCTGAAATACGGCGTGGCGTCGAACCTCACGCTCAACGCCACCATCAACCCGGATTTCGGCCAGGTCGAGGCGGATCCGTCGGTGCTCAACCTCAGCACGTTCGAGACGTTCTATCAGGAAAAGCGGCCGTTTTTCGTGGAGGGCGCTGGGCTGTTCCGCGCCGACATCGATTGCAATCAGGTGAACTGCAACGGCGAGCAATTGTTCTACTCGCGCCGCATCGGCCGGCCGCCGCAGCTTGGCGGGTCGGCGCAGGCGACCACGATCGATGCCGCGGCGAAACTCACCGGCCGCACCGGTGGCGGGCTCACGCTGGCGGTCCTTGACGCCGTGACCGCGCGGGCCACGGACGACGCAGGGAGCACGATCGAGCCGACCACGAACTACGGCGTGTTCCACCTGTCGCAGGATTTCGATCGCGGCAACGGCGGGGTGGGGGCCATTCTCACCACCGTGAACCGGTCGCTCGACCCCACGGCGGGCGCGCAGCTGAACCAGAGCGCCTATGTGGCGGGCCTGAACGCGCGGCGGCGCTTCGGGGGCGGGAACTACGAGGTGTCGGGCTCGATCGACGCGTCGCGCATCGGCGGGTCGCGGCAGGCGATCGCCCTGGCGCAGACGTCGCTGGTGCACGATTACCAGCGGCCCGACGGCAACCTCGGCTTCGATTCGACGCGGACGTCGCTCAGCGGGGACGCCGAGTTCGTGCGCTTTGCGAAGATCGGCGGCGCGCGCACCAATTTCGAGACCAGCTTCCAGCGCGTCTCACCGGGATTCGAGGCGAACGATCTGGGGTACCTGCAGCGGGCCGACAAGCAGGATTGGAGCACCTGGTTCGGCGTGTTCTGGAAGCGGCCCAGCCCGTGGTATACCAGCGCGCAATTGAACTTCAACTGGTGGCAGTGGTGGAGCGCCGAGGGACTGCCGTTCGAGCGCGCCTTCAATAGTAACGCGCACGTCCAGCTGCGTAATCATTGGTGGGTGCATGGGGGCGGGACGGTCGGCCAGCTGGGCGCCACCTACAGCGATCACGCCGCGCGCGGCGGCCCGGCGGTGCGCCAGGACGCCTACGTCGCGCCGTGGTTCGGCTTCAACGGCGACGAGCGGCGGGTGATCGTGCCGAACCTCTTCGTCAACCTGTTCTGGGGCCACGCCGGGCACTCGCAGAGCGTCAGCCTGAGCCCGGGCGCGACCGTGCGGCTCTCATCGCGCGTACAGCCGTCGATCGGCGTCAACATCTCGCACAACATCAGCGGCGAGCAGTGGTACGGCAATTTCACCGACGGCGCGGCGGTGACGCACTACACCTTCGCCTATCTCAATCAGAAGACGGCCAGCGTGCAGCTCAGCGTCGACTACACGGCGACGCCGACGCTGACGGTGCAGTTCTATGCGGAGCCGTTCGTCTCGAAAGGCACGTACGCCAACGTGCGCGAACTTTCGAGCACGCCGCGCGCGGCGTCGCACGACGCCCGGTTCGTACCGTTCGATACGACGGGGTACGGCCCGATCGCCGGGTTCAACTTCAAGCAGCTGCGGTCCAATCTCATTCTGCGCTGGGAATACCGGCCGGGATCGACGATTTACGTCGTGTGGACCCAGGGGCGCGACGCGTTCGACGCGGTGGAAGGCACCGACACGTTCCGGGGCGACGTATCGAACCTCTTCCGGCTGCACCCCGACAACACGTTCCTGATCAAGGCGTCGTACTGGCTCGATTGGTAACGCAGCACAATCACAACGACATGCGCCCGGGGGACTTGCATCCTCCGGGCGCGTCTTATTAGGTAGTTGCCGCAAGCCGAATCCCGCTACCGAAGCGGGAACGGGGGACCCAAGCAGTTGGGGCGCAGCGCCGCAAGGCGCCGGGCAGTCAGTCTCTTCCGCCCGAGCCCGTCAGCTAACTCCGTAGGCTTCGAGGAGAGACCGATGTTTTCCCTCAAACGCATCCTGCTCGGCAGGAGGCGCGAGCTGGACCCGAGCGTCTTTCACCGGGTCTCGCTCATCGCGCTGCTCGCGTGGGTCGGCCTCGGCGCCGACGGGCTGTCGTCTTCCGCCTACGGGCCGGAAGAGGCGTTCCGCACCGTCGGGCCGAACACCTATCTCGCCGTGGGCCTCGCCCTGGCGACGGCGTTCACCGTGCTCGTCATCTCGTACGCCTACAGCCGCATCATCGAGCAGTTTCCGCTGGGCGGCGGCGGGTACGTGGTGGCGTCCCGGTTGCTGGGCCAGCGCGCCGGGGTCGTGTCGGGGAGCGCGCTGGTCGTGGACTACGTGCTTACCATCTCCATCTCCATCGCCGCGGCGGGCGACGCGATCTTCAGCTTCCTGCCGCCGGGGTGGTCGAGCGCCGCGGCACTCGGCGTGCCGGTCAAGCTGCTGCTGGAGTTCTGCGCCATCGGGTTTCTGATCCTGCTCAACCTGCGCGGCGTGAAGGAATCGGTGATCGCGCTCGCCCCGTTGTTTCTCACGTTTCTCGTCACGCACGCCATTCTCATCGGCGGCGTCATCGTCAGCCGGCTGGGCGACATCCCGGCCGTCGTCAGCGAGGTGCACACGGGGTTCACGCAAGGACTGCGCGCGCCGCCGCTGGGCCTGGGCCTCGCGGGGATGTTCGCGCTGTTTGTCCGTGCGTACGCCCTGGGCGGCGGGACCTACACCGGGATCGAAGCGGTGTCGAACGGGCTCTCGATCATGCGCGAGCCGAAGGTGCAGACGGGAAAGCGCACGATGGCGCTGATGGCGGTCTCGCTGGCCGTGACCGCCGGCGGCTTGATCCTCGCGTATCTCCTGGTCCACGCGGTGCCCGCGCCGGGGCGGACGATGAATGCGGTTCTGGCCAACCAGTTCGCGGGGCGCTGGGCGGGGATCGGTGCCGCCTTCGTGTTCATCACGCTGCTGTCGGAGGCGCTGCTGCTCGTCGTGGCGGGACAGACGGGGTTCATTGACGGGCCGCGCGTCATGGCGAACATGGCGGTCGATTCGTACCTGCCGCACCGCTTCAGCCAGCTGTCCGACCGGCTCACGATGTCCTACGGCGTCCTGCTGATCGGCGGCGCCTCTTTGCTCGCGCTGGTCTACACGGGCGGCAACGTCACGCATCTCGTGGTGCTGTACTCGATCAACGTCTTTCTGACGTTCTCGCTCTCGGAGCTCGCGATGTGCCGCTTCTGGCTGCGGGAGCGGAAGCATCACCCCACCTGGCGCAAGCACATCTCCGTGCACCTGACCGGTCTGACGCTCTGTCTGTTCATCCTCACGGTCACGGTGTACGAGAAATTCCAGGAGGGTGGCTGGGTGACGCTGGCGCTGACCGGCGGGCTCATCACGTGCTGCTTCCTCATTCGCCGCCATTACCGTCACGTCCACGACAGCTTGCGCCGGCTCGATGGCATCCTTGCGGAGCTGCCGCCCGGCGCCGCACCGCCGCCGGCCCGAGCCCTCGACCCTGGCGCACCGACGGCGGTGTTGCTCGTCGGGGAGTATTCCGGGCTGGGCATCCATTCACTGCTCACGGTGAACCGGCTCTTCCCCGGCCATTTCCGGAATTTCGTGTTCGTCTCGGTGGG
>DATLWA010000126.1:0-5621 GCA_035576905.1 Gemmatimonadales bacterium | reverse complement strand
ATGAAGCAGCTCGCCTGGGCGCAGTTCTTCTCGTGGTTCGCGCTCTTCGCCATGTGGATCTACACGACCGCGGGCGTGACGGCGCACATCTACGGCACCACCGACACGACCTCAGCGCTCTACAATGAGGGCGCGAACTGGGTGGGCGTGGGCTTCAGCGCGTACAACGGCGTGGCCGCGCTGGTGGCGTTCGCCATCCCGCCGCTGGCGCGCTGGTCCAGCCCCAAGGTCGCGCACGTGATCTGCCTGGTGTGCGGCGCGCTGGGACTCGTCTCCATCTACTTTCTCACCGACCCGCGGTACCTGCTGGTCTCGATGGTCGGCGTGGGCATCGCCTGGGCGAGCATTCTCTCGATGCCCTACGCGATTCTCACGGGCTCGCTGCCGCCGTCGAAGCTGGGCTACTACATGGGCGTGTTCAATTTCTTCATCGTGATTCCGCAGATCGTCGCGGCCGCGCTGCTCGGGTTCATTGTGGGGCGGTTCTTCGGCGGCGAGGCGATTTACGCCCTGCTGATCGGTGGCGCATCGCTCCTGGTGGCGGCGGCGCTGATGCTCCGGGTGCGGGAGGAGGGGTAGCCCGTTTACTTTGCGGCACCCATGACGCCATCGCCAACCGCCATCCTCCCGCTTCCCGAACGCATCACCGGCCTGTGGGCCATCGCCACCAACCTCTCCTGGAGCTGGAGCCGGACGGCCCGCGCGCTGTTTCGCGCGATCGACCCGCCGCTGTGGAGTCTCACACGGCATAATCCCATCGAGCTATTGCGGCGCGTCGACCGCGCCCGGCTCGCGGCCTGCGCGCAGGATCCCGACTTCTTGCGCTTGTATGACACCGCCGTCGCAGCCGCCGCGCGCGAAGCGGCGCCGACGGGGGACCGCGGCGCTGGTCCCGTCGCCTACTTCTGCGCCGAGTTCGGTCTGCACAACTCGGTGCCGATTTACTCGGGCGGCCTCGGCATCCTCGCCGGCGATCACTGCAAGGCGGCGTCGGACCTCGGCGTGCCGCTGATCGGGGTGGGGCTGCTCTACACGCAGGGCTACTTCGATCAGCGCCTGCGGCTCGACGGCTGGCAGGAAGACGCCGGCGAGCGCTTCGATCCCGCGTCCACGCCGCTCAGTCAGCTCCTGGGGCCCAGCGGCGCAGCGTCCCTGGCGGAAATCCGCGCCTTCGGCCGCACGATCCACGTCGGTGCGTGGCGCATCATGGTCGGCCGGGTTCCGATCTACCTGCTCGACACCGACCTGGAGCAGAACGATCCCGCCGACCGGGCGTTGTCGCATCGGCTGTACACGGGCAGTCCCGATCTGCGCCTGCGGCAAGAGTGGGTCCTCGGCGTGGGCGGCGTCCGGGTGCTGCGGGCGCTCGGAAACGCACCGGCGGCGTGGCACTGCAACGAAGGTCACGCGGCGTTCATGCTGATCGAGCGGCTGCGCGAGCTGACCGTCGGCGGTACGCCGTTCGCGGACGCCGTCCACCAGGTGCGGGCGAGCAGCATCTTCACTACGCACACACCGGTCCCCGCGGGCCACGACACGTTCCCGCAGGCGCATGTCGCCGAGTGCATGGGGCCCATCTGGGACGAGATGCACATCGGTCGCGAGACGCTGCTCGGTCTCGGCCATCATCCGGTCCACGATCACGGACTCTTCCACATGGCCGCGACGGCGCTGCGGCTCTCCGGGCGCGTCAACGGCGTCTCGCTGCAGCACGGCGAAGAGTCGCGGCGCCTGTGGCAGGCGCTGTGGCCGGGCCGCGACAGCACGAAGGTGCCGATCGGGTACGTGACCAACGGCGTGCACCTCAAGACATGGATGTCGCATCGCATGAACGAGCTGCTCGACGCGCACCTCGGGGCTGGCTGGATGGAGCGGGTGGACGACCCCGCGGTCTGGGACGACGTCATGTCGCTCGACGACGCGCGTCTCTGGGAGGTGCACCAGGAGCTGAAGACCATCATGCAGCGGACGATTCGCGACGAAGCGCGGCGCCGCTGGGTGGATCAATGGAAGGAGGCGCTGCATCTGGTCGGCGCGGGCACGCTGCTGGACGACCGCGTCCTCACGATCGGGTTCGCGCGGCGTTTCGCGACGTACAAGCGCGCAGATCTACTTTTCCGCGACATCGACCGGCTGCAGCGCCTGCTCGTGAACCCGTGGCGCCCGGTGCAGCTCGTGTTCGCCGGCAAGGCCCATCCCGCCGACGAGCCCGGGAAACAGATGCTGCAACGGGTCTATCAGATGACGCGCGAGGCCCGCTTCGAGGGCCGGATCGCGTTCATCGAGGATTACGAGATGCACCTCGCGCACCGGCTGGTGCAGGGCGTGGACCTGTGGCTGAACCTGCCGCGGCCGCCCCTCGAGGCGTGCGGCACCAGCGGCATGAAGGCGGCGCTCAACGGCGTGCCGCAGCTCAGCGTGGTGGACGGATGGTGGCGTGAGGGCTACACCGGGCAGAACGGCTGGGCCATCCCCGCCACGCCGCGTGAGGGCGACGGCGACGCCGCGGACGCGGAGCAGCTATACTTGCTGTTGGAGCAGCAAGTGGTGCCGCTCTACTATACGCGGGACGCGCGGGGGATTCCGCTCGGATGGATCGCAATGATGAAGCACGCGCTGCGCGTGGCGGGCCAGCGCTTCACGGCGCAGCGGATGGTCCGGCAGTATGTGACGGACTACTACAGTCCCGCGATGCGCGGCGAGCTGTCGCCCGACGACCCGCCGACCGCCGCGTAACTCGTTCATGACCGCCAACCCGCCCCGAGTCCCGCGACCGCGTAAGGCTCCGCTCCGCAAGGCGCGACGGCCGGTGCGGCGCGCGGCGGCGGATGGCGGGCCACGGATCGGCGCCGTTCACCTCACGGCTGAGTATTGGCCGCTCGCGCGCACGGGCGGACTGGGGGAGGCGGTGCAGGGGCTCGCGGGCTTCCAGGCCGCGGCGGGGCAGCGCACCGCCGTCCTCTTGCCGCTGTACCGCTGTGTGCGCAGCAACGCTCCCGATCTCGAGCGGGTGGGCCCGCCCTTCTCTGTCACCTTCGGCGGGCGCTCCGAAGAAGCGTGGCTGCATCGCATTCCCGGCGCGCGCAACACCCCCGATGTTTTTTTGGTCGAGCATCCGGAATACTTCGACCGCGACGGCATCTACGGCGCCGACGGCGCGGACTATCCGGACAACGCCCGGCGCTTCGCGTTTTTCTGTCTGGCGGCGCTGACGGCGCTGCCCCACATCGCGCCCGATGCCCGCGTGCTCCACGCGCACGACTGGCACACGGCTCTGGCTCCCGTGTACCTGCGCACCGCGTTGGCGGGGCAGGCGCAGTACGACGGGCTCGCCACGGTGCTCTCGGTGCACAACGCGGGCTTTCAAGGCCACTTTCCGCCGGCCACGATGACCGATCTGGGTTTGCCCGCCGCCCTGTATGTGCCGCGCGTGTTCGAGTGGTACGGCCGGATGAACCTGCTCCAGGGTGGACTCGCGTACGCGGACGCCGCGGTGACGGTGAGTCCCACGCACGCGCGCGAGTTGTGCACCGCGGAAGGCGGGTTCGGCCTGCACGAGACGTTCACCGCCATGGGTGATCGCTTGGTGGGAGTGTTGAACGGGATCGACGCGGAGCTGTGGAATCCCGCGACCGACCCCGTGATCTTCGCGCCGTACTCCCCCACCGCGCCCGCCGGCAAGCACGCGTGCAAGGCTGCCTTGCAACGGGCGACGGGGTTGCCCGAGCGCGCCGACGTGCCGCTCTTCGCCATGAGCGCGCGCCTCGTCAGCCAGAAGGGCCTCGACATCGTCCTCGCCGCCGATCTGCTCGGGCTGCCCGATCTGCAGCTGGTCTTCCTCGGAGCGGGCGAGCACAAGTACCAGCAGGCGCTCGCGGAGCTCGCCCGCGCCAACCCGCACCGCGTGGCGGTCGAGTTCAACTTCACCGATCGCTTAGAGCACCGCCTGCTGGCGGGGGCGGACGCGCTCGTGATGCCGTCGTTGTACGAGCCGTGCGGCCTCACCCAGATGCGCGCGCAGCGCTACGGCACCATCCCCATCGCGCGGCGCGTGGGCGGCCTCGCCGACAGCATCGCGGACGGCGTCACCGGCCTGTTGTTCGACGAGTACAGCGCGGCCGGGCTCACCGGCGCGTTCGAGCGCGCGCTCCACCTCTACCGCCAGCCCGCGAAATGGCGGGCGCTCGTGCGGCGCGCGATGGCGCAGCCGCTCGGCTGGCAGGCGTCCGCGGATCGGTACCAGGAGGTCTACGCCCGCGCGCTCGCCCTGGCGCCCGGGTCGCACTGATGGCGGACGCGGTGGATTTCGTCCTGGCGCTGCACAGCCACCTCCCCTACGTCCTGAACCACGGGCGCTGGCCGCACGGCAGCGACTGGCTGTGCGAGGCGGCCCTCGACACGTACCTGCCGTTGCTCGAGCAGCTGCAGCAGCTCGCGGCCGACGGGACCGCCGCGCCCGTGACCATCGGGTTCACGCCGGTGCTCGCCAACCAGCTCGCCAGTCCCGTCTTCGCGCGCGAGCTGGAGGCATACGTCGCGCAGCGCCTGCGGGCGTGCGACGAGGCGCCCGCGTCGCTCGCCGCGACCGGCGACACCGCGCTGCTCCCCCTCGTGACTTTTTGGCGCAACCGGCTGTGCCGGCTGCACGCGCTGTTTCAGGGGCTCGGCGGGGACATCCTGGCCGGGTTTCGCCGGTTGGAAGACGATGGCCGGCTCGAGATCATCGGTTCCGCGGCGACGCACGGCTACCTGCCGCTGCTGGCGCGCGACGAGAGTATCCGCCTGCAGCTCGCCGTCGGCCGCGCCGAGCACCGCCGCTTGTTCGGCCGCGATCCGGCGGGGTGTTGGTTGCCGGAGTGCGCCTATCGTCCGCGCGGACTGTGGAGCGCGCGCGCGGGTGTCGCGCCGCGCATGCGCCCCGGCATCGAGGAGCACCTGGCCGCGGCTGGGTTCCGCTTTTTCTTCACCGACTCCCACATGGCACACGCCGGCGGCGCGCTCGGCTCCTACGGCGACATCCCGCTCGGCGCCGAGCGCTTCGACGGCGAGCGGCACGACAAGTCCTCCGGCACGACGGAGCCCGGCGAGCGCTCGCCCTACCAGGCGTACCGTGTGACGGCAAGACGCGGCGCCGGGGCAGTGGCCGCGCTGGTGCGCGATCCCAAATCGTCGATGCAGATCTGGAGCCGGCACCAGGGCTATCCCGGCGACGAGCGCTATCTCGAGTTCCACAAGATCCGCTGGCCCGGCGGCCTGCGCCTGTGGCGGGTGAGCGCGCCGGACTCGGACCTCGGGGCGAAGCAGGCGTACGAGCCGGAGGCCGCGGCGGGACGGGCGCGCGACCACGCCGCGCACTTCGCCCATCTCCTGGCGAAGGGGACGGGGAGCCTGATCGCAGCCCCGTTCGACACGGAGTTGTTCGGGCACTGGTGGTTCGAGGGCGTGGAGTTCCTGGGGGAGACTTACCGCCGGCTCGGTGCGGAGCGGGGAGTTCGCCCGGTCACCGCGACACGCCACCTGGAAGAGCATCCGCCGCGGACCGGGCTGCAACTCGCCGAGGGATCGTGGGGCGCGAACGGCGACCATAGCATGTGGCTCAACGACCGCACCGCGTGGACCTG